>NZ_JBFBBQ010000058.1:0-56496 GCF_040682775.1 Amycolatopsis sp. NPDC051106
CGCACTTACGCGCCTACGAATGGGAAGCCGAAGATGGTGTCCTCGGCGGTAGCCCGCACGTCCACCTCGCCTGCACCGAGGATCGCGGCGCGCCCGGCGCAGTCCGGCCGCGGCGCCGGCTCCGGCACGACGTCGCGGCCGAGCGCGGCGAAGTCGAAGAGCCCGCCCCAGAAGGGGCCCGGCCGGTTCAGGTCCGCGACGATGCTCCGCGTCGCGGCGTCGTAGGCGGCCGGGACGAGCCGGCTCCCGGTGACGACGACGGGCGCGAACCCGGCCGGCGGCGCGGCGGGGACGGCGATCCGCACCCGCGGCGCCCGGCCGCCGTCGAAGCTCAGGTCGGCCCCACCGCCGATCCGCCGGGTGAAGGCGGCCGTGACCCCGGGTTCCGGCGCGGGCCGCACGGAAACGCGAGTGCCGGCGGGAGCGTCGACCTCGATCCCGCCGACGGCGACCGTCCCACCCGGCCCGGCCGTGAACCGCTGCTGCACCAGGACTCCGGCGCCGCCGAGCAGCAGGACGAGCACGGCAGCCGTCAGCGCGAGCCGGGCGGGCCGGTCGGTCGTGGCCATCGGAGCCTCCAGAGCGCCTACTCCCTCCTAGTCACCGGACCGGTCGTGGCCGTTAGCCGTCGTGGCCCAACCGTGACGGCCGGCGGCCACCCGGGTAACCGGTCGCCGCCCCCGGGCCCGTCTGGCACCATCGGACCGGTGAGCCCGGTCGAGATCGCCTGCGACGAGTCGGGCTCCGAGGGCGAAAACCTCGTCGGCGGCGAGACCGACGTCTTCGCCCACGCCGGGGTCCGGCTGACGCCCGAGGAAGCGCGCGGCTGCGTCCAGGAGATCCGCGCCCGGATCGGCTCGCCCGCCGAGGAGTACAAGGCCAACCACCTCCTGCGGGGCAAACACCGGGCCGTCCTCGAGTGGCTGCTCGACCCCGCCGGTCCGCTCGCCGGCCGCGGGCACGTGCACCTGACCGACAAGACCTTCTTCGCCGTCCGCGCCGCGGTCACGCTGCTGGCCGAGCACGGCACCGACGCCATGGCGCGCACCCTCCACCGCGCCGGCCCCGCCGCCTTCGGACCCGGCCGCTGGGCCTACTTCCTCGCCGCGTTCACCAGCGTCCTGCGCCTGAAGCCCCGCCGCGGCGTGACGACGTCGCCGGCGGAGTTCTTCGCCCTGGCCGCCGAACTCGCGGGCGAAGGCGAAGCCGGCGAGATCATGGCCCAGCTCGCCGAAGGCGCCGAACGCGTGGCCGCCTACCGGGCCCGGCTGGCGAGCGACCCGGGCCTGGTGCCGGTGCTGGACCCGCTGGTGCCCGCGGTGATCCACACGGTCCGGCACTTCAGCACCGGCGGCACCCCGGTCGCCCTGGTCCACGACGAACAGCTCGCCCTCACCGGCGAGCGCGTGCTGCAGCTCAAAGTCATCCTCGGGCACCGGCTGGCCGGCGTCCGGTTCGTCGATTCGCGGTCCGACGCCCGCGTGCAGGTCGCCGACTTCCTCGCCGGCGTCGCCCGCCGGATCGCTTCCGACGCGCTCAACGGGCGCGGCGACCCCCGGCTCACCGGCCTGCTGGCGTCCTTTGTGGACAAGGACTCCGTCTGGAACGGGCTCAGCAGCTGACGACCTGCGCGGGCGAGGTCGTGTTGTCCAGCCGCTTGACGTACGCGTTCCCGCCGCGCCGCGCGCACGCAGACTCCTTGGCGGCGAACGGCCCGTCGTAAACCGCGTACACGTCGGCGCCGTTCACCTGCTGCCGCAGGGAGCCGCAGCCGGTGCTCGGTGTGTGCAGGTACCGCGCGCCCGGGTGGGCGGTGAGCAACCCCTGGACGTCCGCGCGGTAGCGGGCCGGCGTGATGGCCGAGCCGAGGACGACGACGTACGAGCCGTCGCACGCCGGCGTGCTCATCGCGGTCGCCAACCCGAGGTCGGCGCCGCTCGCGACGGTCGTCCGGACGCTCACCTGCGTGGTCATGACCGGCGGGGCGCTCACCGGCGGTGCGGCGGTGGACGAGGAAGCCGGCGGCGTCGAGGTCGGGGCCGAAGACGAGGACGAGGTCGCGGCCGGCTGGGCCTGTGAAGACGGTTTCAAGATCGTGAACCACCCGACGACGCCGATCAGCGCGAGCAGCGCCACGCCGGCGACCACCCACGGCGCCTTCGAAGGCCGGCGGCGCACCTCGGTGGCGGCCGGGGCCATCCGGGTGGCCTGCCGGGTCGGGGGAGCGGCGGCGGGGACCGGGCTGGTGCCGCCGAGCGCGGCCCGGGCGGCGTCCGTCAGTTCGGTGACGCTGCCGAAACGCTCTCCGGGGTTCTTGGCCATGCCCCGCGCGATCACGGCGTCGAACGCCGCGGGCAACCCGGGCCGCAGCGCGCTCGGGCGTGGGGGCGGCTGGTGCAGGTGCGCGCCGATCAGCGACGCGGCGGTGGACGCGGCGAACGGCTTGCTGCCGGTCAGGCACTGGTGCAGCACGCAGGCCAGCGAATAGACGTCGACGCGGTGGTCCACCGGCGCGTCGGTGAAGCGCTCGGGCGCCATGTAGTCGAGCGTCCCGACGGCGCCGCCGGTGACGGTGAGCCCGGTGCTGGTCCCGGCCGCGCGGGCGATGCCGAAGTCCACCAGGTAGGCGAACCCGGTCGCGCCGACCAGGACGTTCGACGGCTTGACGTCCCGGTGCACCAGCCCCTCGGCGTGCGCGGCGGCCAGGGCCTGGGCGACCTGGCCGGCGACGTCGACTGCTTCGGCCGCGGCCAGCGCGCCACCGGCGGCCAGCCGGGTGCCGAGGTCGTCGCCGTCGACCAGGCGCATGTCGAGGTAGAGCCGCCCGTCGATCTCGCCGTAGGCGTGGATCGGGATCACGTGCGGCTCGCGCAGCCGCGCCACCGCGTGGGCCTCCCGGCGGAACCGCTCCTGGAACTCGTGGTCGGCCGCGAAGTCCGGCGACAGCAGCTTCAGCGCCACAGCGCGGTCGTGGCGCGTGTCGTAGGCGCGGTGGACCTCGCCCATGCCCCCGCGGGCGATGAGCGACTCGACACGGTACGGCCCGAACTGCCAGCTCACGCTCATCCCTTCGCAGACACCGGGAAGTCTGCCGCAAGCCGGGGCGCGTTACAGCGTTTTCCCCGAGGACGCCCTCCCGGACCGGGCCCGAGACGAGCACGCCGTCGCGGCACGTGCGTACCCTGAGCTGGTGCGGACCCGCCCCACCCTGACCTGGACGTCCTCGGACGCGCCGCTGCCCCGGACGTCGAGCCTCGACGAGGTCGCCGGCGTCGTCGCCCGCGGGCGCGTCGCCGTGCTCAGCGGGGCCGGGCTCTCGACCGAGTCCGGCATCCCCGACTACCGCGGCGAAAGCGGCAGCCTGCGCCGCCACACCCCGATGACCTACGACGAGTTCGTCACCAGCGCCGAGGGCCGGCAGCGGTACTGGGCGCGCAGCCACCTCGGGTGGCGCACCATCGCCCGCGCCGATCCCAACGACGGCCACCGCGCGGTCGCCGCCCTGCGCGACGGCGGGTACTTCGGCGGCGTCATCACGCAGAACGTCGACGGCCTGCACCAGGCGGCCGGCACCGCGGACGCCGTCGAGCTGCACGGCAGCCTGGACCGCGTGATCTGCCTGGACTGCCGCCGCACCAGCCCGCGCGCCGAGCTGGACCGGCGGCTGCGGGCCGCCAACCCCGGCTTCGGCGGCGCGGCCACCCGGATCAACCCGGACGGCGACGTCGAGCTGCCCGAGGACGTCGTGCGCCGGTTCACCCCCGTGCCCTGCGCGGAGTGCGCCGGCGTGCTCAAGCCGGACGTCGTGTTCTTCGGCGAGAACGTGCCGCGCCCCCGCGTCGAGCAGTGCTACCGCCTGGTCGACGAGGCCGCCGCGCTGCTGGTGCTGGGGTCCTCCCTGACCGTGATGTCGGGCCTGCGCTTCGTCCGCCACGCGGCGGCCGCGGGCAAGCCGGTGGTGATCGTCAACCACGGCGAGACCCGCGGCGACCGCTACGCCTCGGTGCGGGCCGACCTGCCGCTGGGGCGGGCACTGACCGAGCTGGCCGGGCGGCTGGGCTGCGGCCTCAGCGAGGATCGCGGCCGAAGCGCGTGAGCAGCCGGTCTTGCCGCGACGCGCCCGGGGCGCTCGGCGGCGGGTCGGCGAAGACCCGCGGGTTCAGCTCCAGCCCCGCGAAGATGTCGTCGTGGTTTTCGTCGATCCACGCGACGAGACCGGGATCGAGGGTTTCGTCAGCGCCGAGAGCGCGGGCGAGGTCCCAGGTGTGCACGGTGCTGTCGGTGGTGCGGACGGCCAGCGCGCGCCGGCCGGTCAGCTTGCCGAGTGGGTAGTCGACGACCTGGTCCAGCGCGCCCGCCTCGGCGAAGGCCGCAGCGCAGGCCCGGACCGAGTCCGTGAACGCCGTCACCGGGTCGTCCCCGAGCGCGTCGGCGTCGCGAGCGGCGAGGAACTCCTCGCGGGTGGCGCCGCGCAAGAGCCCGATGTAGTTGAGGTTGCCGCGGGTCATGTGGTTCACCAGCGCCCGCACGTCCCAGGCGGTGCACGGGGTCGGGGCGTCCCAGCCGTCCGGCGGCACCGCGCGCAGGTGGTGCTCGAAGCCTTCACTCGCGAGCAGGAAACGGTCGATCAGCATGGGTCCACTCTGGCCCGGCCCGCGGTGCGGCGCAGGCGGGTTTCGGACGCCGTGGACGAGCCGGCCCGGGGCAGGTTGGGGGAAACGAGCCCGGACCGGCTCTGCGACGGACCTCCACAGCCGGTCGTTGCCCACAAGACGCGGCGGCCGCGCCGGGCGTTACACCGGCTGCAACCCGTGCCACGACCAGCGCGGCATCGCCAGCCCCGCGGGCACCTCGCCGGCCGGCCCCGGGTAGGTGAGCACCTCGGCCACCGCCCACTCCATGTAGGAGCGCAGGGCCGCGCGGAACTCCGGATCGGCGGGCAGGCCGGCGTCGTCCGCGGCCCGCACGAAGCACTCGACGAACCGGCGGCCGAGGTCGCTCATGTCGCCGTTGCCCGCGTGCATGCGCAGCATCGCCGAGTGGTCGCCGCACTCTTCGGAGAACCGCGGCGGCCCGCCCATGACCTCGGCCCAGTACCGGGCCAGCCGGTCGACGTGCTGCGGGTGCTGCCCCGGGTGCGAGAACGGGTGGTTCAGCTCGGGGTCGGCCAGGCAGCGCTCGTGGTGGGCGGCGGCCAGCGCGCGGAACGCGGGGTCGCCGCCGGCGAATTCGTACAGCGTCGGACGCACCCGCCGAGCCTGGCACGGGCGGGCGCCGAACGCCAGGACGTCAGCGTGCCTTCGCGGCGGCGCGTTCCGCTTCGGGGGTGAAGCCGCCGAACGCGTCGACCGCCCGGCGGACATCCTCGGTCACGAGGTCGTGGTTCAGCGCGCCGCCGGCGGCCGCGCCCTGGGCCGCGGCGATGACCACCGTCGCCCGCGCGTCGACGACGTTCCCGGCCGCCCACACGCCCGGCACGTTCGTCTTGCCCATCGCGTCGGTCTCCTCGTAGCCGAGCCCGCGCATGAGCTCGTCGTGCGGGACGGTTTGCGTCCGGACGAACAGCGCGGTCCGCGGCACGAACCGCGCGCCGAGCTCGAGCCCGGTGAGGTGGCCGGCTTCGCGGCGCAAGGCCGTGACGGTCCCGTCGACGATCTCGATGCCCCGCGCGTCGAGCCGTTCACGGTCCTCTTCGGACGGTGGTGCGGTGTGGGCGAAGTAGACGACATCCGGCGACCACTGGCGCACGAGCAGCGCGTGCTCGACGCTCGCGGGTTCGGTGCCGAGGACGCCGAGCGGCTGGTCGCGGACCTCGTAGCCGTGGCAGTACGGGCAGGTCACCGCGTCGGTGCCCCAGCTCTCGCGCAGGCCCGGGATGGCCGGCAGGTCGTCGCGGACGCCGGTCGCGACCAGGACGCGCCGGGCGGTCAGCTCCCGGCCGCTCGCGAGCCGCGCGGTGAAACCCGGTTCGAGCGCGCTCACCTGGTCTTCGACGATCTCGACGCCGTAGCCGGCGAGCTCCTCGCGGCCGATCTTGAGCAGCTCGGACGGCGGCAGGCCGTCCCGGGAGAGGAAGCCGTGCATGTGCTCGGCGGGGGCGTTGCGCGGCGAGCCGCCGTCGACGACCACGACGCGCCGCCGCGCGCGGCCCAGCATCAGGGCGGCGCTCAGGCCCGCGGCGCCGCCTCCGACCACCAGGACGTCATAGCTGTTTTCGGTCATGCCGCCACCCTGCGCCCGGCTTCGCGATTCCGACAACAAATGTTGCCATTTCCGGGACGAGAGCGTTTCCTGGAGGCATGACGGACGCCATCACCCACGCCCTGGCCGAGGTCGGCCCCCGGCTCAAGCGGGTCCGCACCCAGCGGCGCGTCACGCTGGCCGACCTTTCGACGGCGACGGGCATCTCGAAGAGCACGCTGTCGCGGCTGGAGTCCGGCCAGCGCAAGCCGAGCCTCGAGCTCCTGCTGCCGATCGCCCAGGCCCACCAGGTCCCGCTGGACGAGCTGGTCGGCGCGCCCGAGGTGGGCGACCCCCGGGTCCGGCTGACGCCCCGCCGCCTCCCGCGCGCCAACGGAGCGTCGATGACGGTGCTGCCCCTGACCCGCCAGCCGGGCGCGCCCCAGGCGTTCAAGATGATCCTCGAGCCGGAGACGGGCGAGCCGGATCCCCAGGTCCACGAGGGGTACGAGTGGTTGTACGTCCTGTCGGGCCGCCTCCGGCTGGTCCTGGCCGACCGCGACATGACCCTGGGCCCGGGCGAGGCGGCGGAGTTCGACACGAGGTTGCCGCATTGGTTCGGCGCGGTGGGGCGGCCGGCGGAGATCCTCAGCTTGTTCGGGAAACAGGGGGAGCGGCTGCACCTGCGGGCGAAGTCCCGGTAGCGCCCGGTCCGCGGGCGTCCGTGAAGATCCGGTGCAGGCGCGCCGTGGCCAGCGCGTCCACCACCCAGCCCAGGCCGAACGCGGTGATCACGTACCAGCCCGGTGACCGGGTGACCCACAGGAAGATCCCGGCGGCCAGCGCCCCGGCGAGCGCCAGCGCGGCGACTCCGACGAAGGCGAGCCGGGTCGGGTGGAGGGAGTTCCACCCGGTCGCCGTGAACCTCCGCCCGGGAGCCGTTTCCCGGTCGAGTTCCCGCTCTCGCCAGGCTTCCCACTGCAGGTTCCCGGCCAACCGGTCGCTCAAGGAGTCCCGGACGTACCGGTGGATCAGCTTGAGGTGGAAGGCGTGCAGGACATAGCGGTTGCCCAGCATGTACGACGTGAGCGGAACCACCAGGAGCAGCGCCGAGTTCGTGGCGGACGCGATCGCCAGGCTGATGATCGCGCCGGCCGAAGCGATCTGCAGGGCGAAGACGTTCCACTGGATCGTCGCGCGGCGCTCGGTCTCGCTGCGGAGCGCCGCGTACTCGGCGAGGAGGATCGAGGTGAGGTCGTCCGGGCGGTCGTCCACCGGCTCATCTTCGCGCGTCGCGGACAGGCGGGGCTACCTCCGGCCGAGTTCGCGCTGCATCAGCACCGTGTCGAGCCACCGGCCGTGCTTGAACCCGACGCGCCGCAGCACGCCGGCTTCGGTGAACCCGGCGGCGCTGTGCAGCTTCCGGGACGCGGGACTGCCGGAGTCGACGACGACCGCGATCGCCTGCCGGGCGCCCGCCTCGGTGCACCGCTCGAGCAGCTCGTCCAGCAGCCGCCGCCCGTACCCCTGGCCGGCGGCTTCGGGCGCGAGGTAGATGGTCGTCTCCACGGTGTGCCGGTAGGCCGGTTTCGGCCGCCACGGCGCGGCGAGCGCGTAACCCAGGACTTTCGCTCCGGCCAGGACGAGGAACGGCAGGTCGCTTTCGCGGATCTTCGCGCGCCACTGGTCCGAGGTCGGCGGGGTGGTCTCGAAGGTGACGACCGAGCCGGTGACGTACGGCGCGAAGACGGCCGCGATGCCTTCGGCGTCGGCCTCCGTGGCGACCCTGATTTCCGCTATAGTGGACACGGTCACTATCATAGAGGAATGATCGATCCGGCGAACCTGGGCCGCCGCCTGCACGCTCTGCGGACCGACCGCGGCCTGGCGTTGAGCGCGCTGGCCCGGGAAGCCGGCGTGAGCGTGAGCATGCTGTCGGCCATCGAGCGCGGCGAGAAGACCCCGACGGTGGTGGTGCTGTCCCGCATCGCCGACGGCCTGGGGTTGTCGTTGTCCCGGCTGCTGGCCGGCCTGGAGATCGACCCGGTGGTCGTGCGCCGCGCGGCGGAGCAGGATCACGTCGCCGAGCCGGGCGGCTGGCACCGCACGGTGCTGACGCCGGTCGTGCCGGGGGTCAACTTCGAGTGGATCCGCACGACTCTGCCGCCGCGGTGCGACGCCGGCGAGTTCCCCGCGTACGCCCCGGGTTCGCACGAGTTCGTCGCGGTGGAGTCGGGCACGCTGTCGCTGGGGGTCGGCTCGGCCGAGTACGTGCTGCAGGCGGGGGATTCGGTCTACTTTCCCGCCGACGCACCGCATTCGTACGCGAACCGAGGTGACGAGCCGTGCGAGTACCACGTCGCCGCCCTCGTGATGCGGTCGCGCGCGGGCCGGGTTCAGTAGGCGACGTCGCCGAGTGCCCTGCCGAGGGCCGGGCCGGCGCGCTCGTCCTCGTCGAGCGCCCGCCACAGCAGCGCCGCCGCGTGGGTGCGGACGCCGCAGCTCGCCGGATTCCGCCGCAGGTCCTCGAGGACGGGCGAACCGACGCCGCACACCGAGGTGACCACCGAGACGATCTGCGACGCCGCCGCCGAATCCGGGGCTCCCGAGCGGGCAGCGCCGAAGTGGTCGGCGATGGCGCGGACGGCCGCGTCCGCGAGGTCGCGGTGGTCCATGGCGTCCCCTCCCAGTCACGCCGGCGTTCGTGCCCAGAGTCGACGGTGGCACCGCGGGTGTTACGGCACCCGGGGAAACCGAGTGACACCAGCGTGTTCCGCGTGACACCGGGCGAAGCGGCTTCGCTGACGGTGGCAGAGGCCCGGGTGGAGCACGCGGACCACCAAGAGCTGCAGGTTCCCGCGTTTCGCCGGTCTCGCGCGGGGTTCGCTGCTAGCGTCCGGACGGTGCGAGTGTGGTGGTGCGGCCTGGGCTTGAGCGCGGTCGTGCTGCTCGGCGCGTGCACGGCCGGCGGGTCGGGGAGCGGGCGAGTGGTCCCGCCGTCACCGTCCACGACGGACTTCCCGGCCACGGCAAACGTTCCGGCCACGACCGGATCTCCGGTGACGACGGAATCCCCGGCGGCCACGACGACCCCGACGGCCACCCGGACGAGAGCTCACGCGCCGACAGCCACCCCGAGGAAGCCGACGACTCCGCACCGCCCCACCACCCGGCGACGCCCGCGCTGAGCACTCGCGGACCAAGCCAGAGCGCGCATTGCGATCCGGCGACAACGTCCCAGCCACGGTAACCATCGCCGCGTCGGCCGCGACTGAACCATGGTCCGGTTGCTCGTCGAAGGCGTGCCGATGAAGACGTGGTTGTGGGGAACGCTGCTCGCCGTGGGGTTGGCGACCGCGGCGTGCGGCGCCTCGCCGTCGCCGGCACGCGCCCCGGAGCAGTCGGTCACCACCGCAACGGTGCTCACCATCGAGCCGACGCCCACCGTGACCATCACCGTGCCGCCGACCTCCAGCGCAACCACGCCGGCCCCCGCCGCCACCAAGAAGAAGCCGGTCCGCAAGACGCCGACCCGGAAGCCTCCGCAGTTCGGCTACCAGTGCCGGGACGGGGACGAAGCGAAGTACGACGTCTGCGCCGGCCACAAAGCCTGGGTCGACGGGCAGCGTGAGTTCACCGACTGCCTCGACAACGGCGGGACCTGGGACGCCGAAACCGATCGCTGCAAACGCTCCTGACCTCAGCGCCCACGGAGCCGCGGGCGCGTCAGGCCGACCGTCGCCAAGACGATCAGCGCCACCGCCGCCACGGCAGCGATCACCGGCAGCACCGGGGCCTGCGCGTCGGTCCTCGCCAGCGTGAGGATGCTCGACAGCAACAGCACCGCCCCCACGCCCAGGTTCAGCCAGCACAGCGGAGCCGTGCTCGGGATGACATGCCAACGCCGCTCGGCCATCGGACCTCCTCCGTCGGGATCTCTCCCCGGATTTGCCCCGAACGGGTGGCGATCAAACCGGCCGCCGACGTTCCGCTGGACGGTACGCGGGACTGTGCCGCCGCCCGTCGCGGTGCGACCGTCGTGGACATGGCTCCCGTGATGGCGGCGATCGTCGGCCCCGGCAACATCGGCACCGATCTGCTGGCGAAGCTGCGACGCAGTGAAGTTCTCGAAATCGGTTACGTGGTCGGCGTGGTCGAGTCCGACGGGCACGAGCGCGCCCGCGCGCAAGGGATCGCGGCGTCCGCCGAGGGCGTCGACTGGCTGCTGCGGCAGGATCCCCTGCCGGAGCTCGTGTTCGAGGCGACGTCGGCCAAGGCGCACGCGGCCAACGCCCCCCGGTACGAGGCGGCCGGCATCCAGGCGATCGACCTGACCCCGGCGCACCTCGGCCCGATGGTGTGCCCGCCGGTGAACCTCGGCGCGCACCTCGACGCGCCCAACGTCTCGATGATCACCTGCGGCGGCCAGGCCACCATTCCCATGGTGCACGCGGTTTCCCGGGTGACGCCGGTGCCGTACGCGGAGATCGTCGCGTCCGTGGCCTCGCGCGGCGCGGGCCCGGGGACGCGCGCCAACATCGACGAGTTCACGCGCACGACGTCGCAGGCCGTCGCCGAGATCGGTGGCGCCGGGCGCGGCAAGGCGATCATCATCCTCAACCCGGTCGAGCCGCCGATGATCATGCGGGACACCGTCTTCTGCGCGATCGGGCTCGACGCCGACCGCGACGCGATCACCGAGTCGATCCACGAGATGGCCGACGAGGTCCGCAAGTACGTCCCCGGCTACACGCTGCGCGCCGACCCGCAGTTCGACGACGCGCGCGAGGAGTGGGACGGCAACGCGCGGGTCGGGATCTTCCTCGAGGTCCGCGGCAACGGCGACTACCTGCCGGAGTACGCCGGGAACCTCGACATCATGACGGCCGCGGCCGCCCGCGTGGGCGAGCTGATGGCCCGCGCCAAGCAGGAGGTGCTCGCATGACTCGCCCGGAGCTGAAGCACGACGTCCGGATCGTCGACACGACGTTGCGCGACGGCAGCCACGCGATGGCCCACCGCTTCACCGAGCAGCAGGTGCGCGACACCGTGCGCGCGCTCGACCGCGCCGGTGTCGAGGTGATCGAGGTGACCCACGGCGACGGCCTCGGCGGCTCGTCGTTCACCTACGGCTTCTCCGCCGTCGACGAGCTCGAGCTGATCGCCGCGGCGCGCGAAGAGGCGACGCAGGCGAAGATCGCCGTGCTGCTCGTGCCGGGCATCGGCACCGCGGAGGACCTGCGTCGCGCGTTCGACGCGGGTGCGGAGATGGTCCGGGTGGCGACGCACTGCACCGAGGCCGACGTCTCGCCGCAGCACTTCGGGCTGGCGCGCGAGCTGGGGATGGAGACCGCCGGGTTCCTCATGATGGCGCACCGGACGCCGCCGGAGGACCTCGCGAAGCAGGCGCGGATCATGGTCGACGCGGGCTGCCAGGCGGCGTACGTGACGGACTCGGCCGGCGCGCTGTTGATGCACGAAGCCCGCGAACGGTTCGAAGCGCTGGTCGCCGAAGTCGGCGACACGGCGTGGGTCGGCTACCACGGCCACCAGAACCTCTCGCTCGGCGTCGCGAACTCCGTGCTGGCGTACGAAGCCGGCGTCCGCTACATCGACGGGTCGCTCTGCGCGCTCGGCGCGGGCGCGGGCAACTCGCCGACGGAGGTCCTCGCGGCGGTGTTCGACCGGCTGGGCATCGACACCGGCCTCGACGTCGGCGCCCTGCTCGACGGGGCGGAGGAGGTCGTCCGCCCGTACCTGAACCGCTGGCCGAAGATGGACCGCAACGCGATCGTGCAGGGCTGGGCCGGGGTGTATTCGAGCTTCCTGCTGCACGCCGAACGCGCGGCGGAGCGCTACGGCGTCCCGGCGCAGGCGATCCTGCGCCGGTGCGGAGAGCTGGCGCTGGTGGGTGGCCAGGAGGACATGATCATCGACGTCGCGGTGACGCTGGCGGCGGAAGGCTAGTCCGCGAACCGGTCCAGTGCCGCGAGCTTCCAGCCGCGCTTGAGGTCGCTGGCCCGGTGTCCGGACCGGTCGTCGACCAGCAGTTCGGCGCCCGGCCAGGCCTCGGCCAGCTCATACGCGGTCGTCACCGGGCAGCTGAGGTCGAGCCGGCCGTGGATCAGCACGCCCGGGATGCCGGCCAGCCGGCCGGCGTCCCGGATCACGGCGCCTTCGTCCAGCCAGCCGGCGTGCGCGTAGTAGTGCGTGGTGAGCCGGACGAACGCGAGCGTGGCGGCGTCGACCGGTTCGTCGCGGACCGGGGGAGCGCCGGGCTCGAGGGACAGCACGACGTCCTCCCACCGGCGCCACGCGGCCGCTGCCCGGTGCCGGACCTCCGGGTCGGGGTCGTCCATGAGCCGGGCGTACGCCGCGACGTCGTCCTCGGCGCCCAGGGTGAAGCGGGCCCATTCCTCGGGGAAGAAGCGGCGCAGGCCGCGGTAGAGCCAGTCGATCTCCGAGCGGCGCGTCGTGCTGATCGCGCTGACCACGATCTCCGAGACCCGCTCCGGGAAGCGCTGCGCGTACACGAGCGCGAGCGTCGTACCCCACGAACCGCCGGTCACCAGCCAGCGCTCGATGCCGAGGTGCTCGCGCAGCCGTTCGAGGTCGGCGACGAGGTGCTCGGTCGTGTTGTCGCGCAACGACGTCGTCGCGTGCGGCACGCTCCGGCCGCAGCCGCGCTGGTCGAGGAGCACGATCCGGTAGCGGGCGGGGTCGAACACCCGCCGCATGCCCGGCGCGCTGCCCTGGCCGGGCCCGCCGTGCAGCATCACCGCGGGCTTGCCCCCGGGGTTGCCCGAAGTCTCCCAGTGGACGCGGTGCCCGTCGCCGACGTCGAGGAGGCCGTGGTCGTAGGGCTCGATCGGCGGGTACAGCTCGGGCATCGGGTGGCCACCTTCGGTCAATGTCCGGAAGAGACCGGTCCGGCCGCGCCGGGAGCGCGTCAGAATTCGGTCGCGCCGGTGATCTTTCCGGACCGGACCCACTTCCGAGGGGAATTCGATGAAACGCAGGATCTTCGCCGCGGCCGTGGCCTGCGCGGTCACGGTGGCGGGGCTGCTCGGCACCGCCGGAGCGGCCCAGGCGGCGACGTCGGTGACGTTCGCCCCGCGCACGGTGACCTCGCCGCACGACCACCAGTACGTCGCGGCGCTCGGCTCGGTGCAGCTGTCGATGACGGCGACCCAGACGGCGTACGTCTACTCGACGCTGCGGGCCAACAACGCATCCAATACGACGCTGATCGACAACGAGGTCCGCTGCGCGAGCACGAGCGGCTGGACCAAGAACGAGGTGCTCGGGCAGAACGTCCTGATCGCGAGTGCCACCAGCGCCCCGGCTTCGCTGCGGGACATCGGCGTCACGACGCGGTTCCTGGTCCACCCGGGCGCGGCGGGCACCGTCACGTGTACGACGTACCTGCGCAGCGCGAACCTCGGGCTGGGCAACTCGACCGTGAGCCTGGTCAGCGGCGAGCTGAAGTTCGCGGACACCAGCGTCGCGAACACGACCGCCGGCACGCCGCCGCAGGCCGACGACGGCGACACGCCCACCGGTCGCGTCATCGGCCTGAGTTCCGCGGCTCCGACCGTCCGCGAGCCGGCGACCGAGGTCTTCGAGACGGCGCCGGTGACCGGGCTCAGCGTGTTCGGGGACATGCAGCTGATGGCGTGCTACCCGGAGCCGGCGAACTACGACTGCCCGGTGAACAGCATGACGGCGCGGGTGACGCTGTTCGTCAACCAGTGGAAGGCCGACGGCACGCTGTGCAAGTCGGACTCGTCGTCGAGCGTGACGGCGGTCGTCCGCCGCGACGTCCACCACCTGGTGGTCCCGCTGAACACCCACTTCGCGGCGGCGACGGGCAACGGCTGCGTGCCCAGGTTCAACTTCTACGTGAAGACGGACTGGGTGAGCGGATCCACGGGCGCGGTGCAGATGGCGGCGAGCGGCCTGCCGGACGCGAGCGGCTCGACGACCACGCACAACGACGCGATGAGCCACGCCTTCGCGGTCGCCTACTGAGGTTCCGGGGCGCGCCGGCCTCGCGGCGCGCCCCTCCCGGCGTCAGGCGGGTTCGCCGAACCACCGGTGCAGCGCGGCTTCGAGGCCGGTCGTCGCGCCGTCCTCGCGGGCCCAGGCGATGTGCCCGTCGGGCCGGATCAGCACGCCGGTCAGGGCCGGCTCGCTGTCGCACTTGGCGGTCAGCGTGGTGACGCGGCCGGCCCAGCCGGACGCCGTCGCACGCAGTCCGGCGTGGTCGGCGAGGTCGAGCAGGAGTGCATTGCCGTCCTGGAGGTGCTCGCCGAGCCGCGTGCCGTCGGCGAGCGCGAAGTCGGGCGCGCCGCGGCCGGTGAGGTCGTGCTCGCCCTCGATCGGGTACCGGTGCAGGACACCGGAGAGCTTCTTGGCCAGGTACGTGGCGCCGTCGTCGGTCAGCAGCAGATCGGTGACGACCTGGCGCAGCGCCTTCGTCCGGACGTCGCTGCGCATCAGCGCGACCTGCGCCCGCGTCCACTCGAGGACCCACTCGCCGATCGGGTGGCGTTCGGTGGTGTAGGTGTCGAGGAGGCTGTCGGGCGCCCAGCCCCGGATGGTCGCGGCGAGCTTCCAGCCGAGGTTGACGGCGTCGCCGATGCCGAGGTTGAGCCCCTGACCGCCGAAGGGGGAGTGGACGTGCGCGGCGTCGCCGGCCAGCAGTACGCGGCCCCGGCGGTAGGTGGTGGCCTGCCGGGCGTTGTCGGTGAAGCGCGTCGCGCTGTGGACCTCGGTGATTTTGACGTCGGCGCCGGAGACGCGCCGGAAGCTGTCTTCGAGCTCCTGCGCGGTGACCGGGGCGTCGCGGTCCTCGGGTGGGCCGTCGAACTCGACGGTGAGGATCCGGCCGGGCATCGGGCCGTGGACGTAGAGGCCGCCGTTGCCGTGCTGCCAGCCGCCGGGGAGGGCGTCGGTGCCGGTGATTTCGGTGAGCGCCTGCCGCCCGGTGATGGCGGGATCGGTGCCGGGGAACTCGAACCCGGCGTGCTTGCGGACGAAGCTGCGGCCCCCGTCCGCTCCGACGAGCCACTTGGCGCTTACTTCGGTCTGGTCGTCGAGCCGCACGACCACGCCGTCGTCATCGGCGTCGAACCCGGTCACTTCGACGCCCCGCCGGACCTCGACGCCCAGCTCGGCGGCGCGTTCGGCGAGGATGGCCTCGACGGCTTGCTGCTGGATGACGACGACTTTCGCCGCGGGCCCGACATCGCGGAAGGCCGGATCGCCGAAGTCGACGCCGTTCGAAGCGACCATGATCCCGGCGAAGTGCCCGACGGGCATCGCGGCCTTCGACCCACCCCTCGATTTCAGGAACTCTTGAATCTGCGCGAAGTTCTGCTGCACGACGGCGTCCACCGCGGGCAGCAGGCCACGGCGGTAGAAGGCCTCGGCGGTCGTCAGGTTGACCGACCCGGCCTTGATCGTCCGATCCGGCTCGGCGAGCCGTTCGACGACGAGCACGTTCACGTCCTTGAGCCGGAGTTCGCAGGCCAGCATCAGCCCGACCGGTCCGCCCCCGGAGATCACCACATCCCAGTTCATGCCGCCGATGATGCACCGAAACTTTTACCGAGTCAAACTTTGGGCTCGGTCTATACTCTCGGCTCATGGCGGATCACGGACTGCGCGAGCGGAAGAAGCGGGCCACGCGCCAGCTGATCTCGAACGTGGCCTCGGGCTTGTTCATCGAGCGAGGCTTCGAGGAGGTGACGGTGGCCGAGATAGCCGAAGCGGCGGGCGTGTCCAAGATGACGGTGTTCAACTACTTCCCGCGCAAGGAGGATCTCTTCCTGGACCGTCACGCGGACCGGCTGGCGGAGCTGGTCTCGGTGGTCCGCACCCGGTCGGCGGGGGTGTCGCCTGTTGCTGCATTGCGTGCGCACCAGCACTCGCTGGTGGCTTCCGGGCATCCACTGTCGGGGGCCATCGCCGGGGGGCCGGGGTTCTGGTGGGTGTTGACGTCCAGTCCGGCGTTGATGGCTCGGTGGTTCGAGCAGGAGAGGGAGATCGCCGAGGCGTTCGCCGAGGTGTTCGTCGCGGAGACGGGGGACGCGTTCCGCTCTCGGGTGGTGGCGGGATTGTTGACCACGGCGATCACGTCGGTGTTTTCCCATGCTATGGGGCGGATCGTGGCTGGGGATGATGCCGACGTGGTGCGGCGGGAGCAGGTGGCGTTTATTGACCAGGCCTTCGACCTGGTCGAGCACGGCGTGGGAGGGTTTCCGGGCGGGTCCGGCTGAAGTGGGACAGGGGAAGACGTTCGTTGGGCGTGAGGGGGGACGCCTTGGCTGTCTCAGCTCAGAGCCGCGACGCCGCGAGGGCGGCTGAGGCTGCGGTGATCGGCACACGTGCAGCTCTGGCGATAGCATCTCGGAGATCCACGATCGTTTCGTAAACTGGATTCACGCCGCTGAGCCATATTGTCGGTGAGTCGTCATAATCACCTCCGTTTCGGTACAGTTGAGCAAAGAAGGTCATCATTCCGGTGTCGTAGCCCCAAGTGCTGGCTTCTTCCCAGCCGGGGATGTCGAGCGCGAGGCGGAAGTCTTGATACAACCTGGCACCCTCGGGTACGTACAAGGCGGTGATCCGATGCCATCGGCAATGCGTGTCCGCCCCCTGGACTATCTCCGCGCATTGCTGATTGATTGCCAGATTTCCTCGACAGGGTCGCTGCAGTCGGTGGGTTCGGCAGTACGGCTGGTCATCGTGCGTAAGGATGGAACACTGCTCGACTCCGTCCGCAAGCAAGGCCATGCATCTCCGAGTCGTCACAGCCGGGCCGTGTTCGCTGATGAACTTCCCAAGCTGGAGATCATTGGTGATCCGGCGATGGATGCGCGCTACGGATTCCTCTCTTGCCTTGCCTTCCATTCGGTAAACGGTTCCCGTGGTGGAGAGTCGTCGCACATATTCTTCGAACGTCAATGGCGGGCTCTGAAGCGACTTGGTGGCTGCCTGGTCGAATTGATGTTCCACAACACTGTCGGCTTCTGCCGGCGATGGTACTCGGATGCGACGATGGCATATCATGTCGAGCCAGAGTTCGAGGGTCAACTCGCAGTCGTCGCTGATGGGCTGGAAGAACCAGCTCTGCTCGGCGTCAAGATACGTTTTTATCCCGCGGTGGGCGGCGGTTCGAGACTCCTTCTTTGCGCGTGCTCGAAGGTGATGTGCCGCGGCAAGGGAAGTGAGGTCCAGTCCCGCAGGCTTGCGCATGCCGCCGGAAAGTATCTGGCGTGCCGCGTAAAGGGTGTCCACGGTCTTGGCAACGAGAGGTGCTAAGTCCAGTTGATCGGCATAAGTTCGAAGGCAGCGATAATCACCGTCGAATAGGTTGTGTCCAATGATCAGGTCGACTTCATCTGTGATTGTCGCCAGTGTGCCGACTTCATTTGGCCTGATCGTGTGGAAGGCGGTCTGTTCCCAGTAGGACGCTTCGACTGGGCGATATTCTGTATGGCGTGCCACGGTCAACACACCGATGACATCGATGTCCCACTTTTCAGGGATACGCTGGCCTCTGACTCGGCCATAGTCGACGTCGATCACAGCGATCCTGTCTGGCATGTCGGCAGGTATCTCTTCAAAAGCTTGAGTTCGATAGCGAGGATTCGATGGGGCATAGCGATCCGCGGCGACGACGGCGGGATCAGGTGCCACTATGGGTGTCCATGATGCAATTACTTCGGCGGACGCGTGCGCTGCTTCGCCGCGGTCCGAGGTCCAGATGGAGTGGGCTCGGTAGGCCGCTATTCCACGGCGATAGGTATCGATCTCGTCCGGGTATTCGGACGCCAACTCTTCCAAAGCGTGTACCCACACGTAGAGGGGTGCGGCAAAGCGGTCGTCCTGGTACCAACCGGACTGTAGTGGTGCACGCGGTGAATCAACTTCCGCCTCGAACGGCGACGAGTAGTTCTGGGGCAATTCAGGCGTCAAGGTTGGGACATGGTGGCCGCTTTCCACCATGCGCTCGATGATCGCCTGGAAGCCTGCGCCTCGCGCGGGCCACAGCGGCCGGCCGAGTTCGATTCTTGGCGGTATGGGCGGATTCTTGTACGGTGCCGCCTCCGAGAGTCGAGACTTCCTCGGTTTCCGACGCTTCTTCGGCATGCGACGCAGTATATCGCGAACCGGCGACAGTTTAAGTCTGCTAGGTGACCCTCAGTGGCACTCGGAGCCGGCGTCGTCGAACCGTCGAACCACTGCCAGGCGTTCGCGCGCGTCGCCGGAGGTCAGGACATCCTTGGTATCGAACTTCGGTGCCAGTTGATGGCGTAGATCAAATAGTCGTTCTTACTGCGGTGCTTCAGCGGTGAATGTGACAAATTAGCGAAGTGCGGTCTTCGCGCCCTCGGCTACTGCTTCCGCTACAGCCGCGAGGGCTGGGGAGTCCAGTTTCCACTGCTGCCAGTGCAGCGGTACGTCCAGTGGTCGATCCGGGGCTAGGTCCACCAAGGCGTCACCGCGGGGTGCTGCCTGCATCTCTGGGACCATTCCCCAGCCCAAGTCGGCTGCTACCGCGTCTACGAAAGACTCCGATGCCGGGATGTGGTGGCGGACCATCGTGAAGGTTCGGCGACGCGTCAAGCTTCGCAGGAAGCGGTCCTGGAGGTCGTCCTTGCGGTCGAACATGATTACTGGGGCGGTGGGGAGGGACGATGCCAGGGGAGCCGAGGAAAGCCAGCGTGAGATGAATGCCGGCGACGCCATTGCCCGGTAGCGCATGCGGCCCAGGCGGACTGAGGCGCAGCCTTGGACCGGCTGGGGTGAGGCCGTTACCGCTGCCATCACCAGGCCCTCGCGGAGGAGTGACGCCGTGTGGTCTTGGTCCTCTCGTTGGAGGTCGAAGGCGATCGAGAGTGATGCCGGGAGGCGGGATAGGGCTGGGAGGAACCATGTTGCCAACGAGTCCGCGTTCACCGCTATCGACAGCGTGCGCGTTGACGAGTCCAGGCCCAGCTCGGACAGTGCGTCCTGCTCCAGCTGGGCCAGTGAGCGCGCGAAGCGGACTAAGACCTGGCCTGATTCCGTCAGGGAGATCGGTTTGGTGCGCAGGAGCAGGACGCGGCCTGTGCGCTGCTCCAGGGCCTTGATGCGCTGACTGACCGCGGAGGGTGTTACGTGCAGGATTGATGCCGCTGCGTCGAAGCTTTGCTCGTCCACTACGGCTAGGAGGGTTCTGACCTGGTCCAGCGGGAGATCTGACATCACGAGCGCTAATGTTACGTAAGAATCTTTAGCTGGAGTAATCCAACGGGGCGGCCGTACCGTGGTCGGGTGCTTCCACTGCTCCTCGCCGGCTTCGGGACCGGTCTGTCCCTGATCGTGGCCATCGGCTCACAGAACGCCTTCCTCCTGCAGCAAGGGCTGCGCGGTGGTGCCGTCACCCCGCTCGTCGTCATCTGTGCTGTGTCGGATCTGGTGCTGATCGGGCTCGGGGTCAGCGGGATCGGGGCCGTGATCGAGCAGTGGCCGACCGCTATCGGGGTCATCGCCGTCGGGGGTGGGGTCTTTCTGCTCGGGTATGGCGCGCTGGCCGCGCGGCGGGCTTTTCGGCGCTCGGTCATGACCGTCGGCGATGAACGGACGCCGCTGCGGAAGGCCGTGCTGGCCTGTGTTGCCTTCACCTGGCTCAATCCGCACGTCTACCTGGACACCGTCCTGTTGCTCGGCTCGGTCGCCGTCGCCCATGGCGATGGGCGGTGGCTTTTCGGGCTTGGCGCCGGGGTCGCCAGCGCCGTGTGGTTCAGTGCGCTCGGCTTCGGTGCCAAGAAGCTGGCGGGCGTGTTCGCGAAGCCGGTCGCGTGGCGTGTTCTGGACGTCGTCATCGCCGTGACCATGACCGGGCTCGGCGCCACCATGCTTCTGAGCCACTTGTGACTCACCAGAGCTGGCCGCGCTCCGAGGCCGGTGGGCGCTCCAGCTCCAGCAGGAACTGTTTGCGTTTGAGCCCGCCCGCGTAGCCCGTCAGCTTTCCGTTTTTCCCGACGACGCGGTGGCACGGCACCAGGATGCTCAACGGGTTCCGGCCGACCGCTGCCCCGACCTCGTGCGGCAGACCGCCGACCGCGTTCGCGAGGTCGCCGTAGGTCGCGGTCGAGCCGTACGGGATCGTCGCCAGCTCCGTCCACACCGCGCGGTCGAGCGAGGGGCCGTCGGCCCGCATCGGCACCTCGAACTCCGTGCGCTGTCCGGCGAAGTACTCCTTCAGCTGGTGAATGGCCTCGGGGAACGCCGAGGCGTCACAGGGGCCGAACGTGCTCCGGTCCGGGCGGGTCCAGTGGTGCGGGAAGTACAGGCCGGTCACGACATCGCCGTCGCCGTCGCCGACGAGGGTGAGCTCGCCGATCGGGGAATCCACCAGAGTGTGCTTCATCAGTTCTCCCAAGTAGTGCCGTCCGCCCGGACGCCGCGTAGGCCGGGCAGGCGGGAATCCGTCAAAGCCGCTGTGACGACCGTCCGATGAGGACTCCACTTCGTCGACATCAGCAGCCGGCGCGTCATACCGGCCCAGCCGGCCGGAGTGGCGGCCACGACCCAGATGTCCGGGTCCGGCGCCGCGAACCGCCGGGCCTGGCGCAACCAGGACGCCGCCGTTTCCGGCCAGGTCACCGTCGCCAGGACCGGACCGCCCCACGCGGCCGCGATCCGCGCGCCGTCGGCTCGAGAAGCCGGGTCGGCCGCGGTGCCGATCACGGCGTGCCTGGCCTCGCCGAGCACCTTCACCAGCGCCTCCAGTTCCGCGTCGGTCATGTCGCGTCGTGGAAGACCAGGCCGAGGGTGTGTCGCCGGCCCGAACGCACCGCCGAGACGCCGTGCCGCACCGGTGCCGCCGACCAGCCGCGGGCCGAGCGGACCGGGCGGTCGCGGGTGGTGAACACCAGGCCGCGGCCTTGCGGGATGAGGGTCGCGGTGCCGCGGGACTGCGCCCGTGGCCGCTGCTCGACCAGCAGGAACTCGCCGCCGGTGTGGTCGGTGCCCGGGTCACTGAGGTTGATCACGACCTGCAGCGGGAACACCTTGTCGCCGTAGAGGTCGCGGTGCAGGGCGTTCCAGCCGCCTGTCTCGTAGCGCAACAGGATCGGGGTCGGCCGTTTCTGGCCGGCGTCGTGGCAGACCGCCAACCACTCGTCCAAAGTGGACGGCCAGTCCGCCTCGCGGCCGAGGCGGGTGTACCAGTCTTGGGCAATTGGCAGCAGGCGCGGGTAAAGCGCCTGCCGCAGCCGCTCCACCGGTTCCGGGAACGGCGCGGCGAAGTAGTGGTAGTCGCCGTTGTCACCGAAGCGGTGGCGGCGCAGGTTGACCGTTGCCCGGAAGTGGTCCGGTTCGTCCCACAGCGCCACGAGCTTCGCGCACTCGGCCGGGGTGAGCAGCTGCGGCAGGAGTGCACAGCCGTAGTCGTCGACCTCGGCGGCCACCGCGTCCCAGTCGGCCGAGGCGACGCGCTCTTCGAAAGTGCTCATACCCGGTAGACGCTGCGGAGGCGGGAAACGTGAGATCAGCCGGGGGACTGGTTCGGAAGCTAAGCCGCTTCCATCGTCAGCAACACCCGCTTCGCCTCTTCACCGCCGGCGTACTGGCCGTACGAGCCGTCCGAGCGGACCACCCGGTGACACGGCACCACCACCGGCAGCGGGTTGAGCGCGCACGCCGTGCCGACCGCGCGGACCGCCTTCGGGCTGCCCGCGGCGGTCGCGACCTGCGAATAGCTTTCGGTGTGGCCGTACTCGATCTCCGGCAGGTGCTCCAGCACCGACAGGCGGAACCCGCGGGCCAGGCGGAAGTCCAGCGGGACGTCGAACGAGCGGCGGCCGCCGGTGAAGTACTCGTCCAGCTGGCGGACCACCGGATCGAGGCGGGCCGGGGCCCGGAGGATCCGGGGGCTGATCGCCGAGGCGAGCTCCGCCAGGACCGCGTCGTGGTCCTGGCGGTCGAAGGCCACCTTGACCAGACCCTGGGCGGTCGCTGCCAGCAGCAGGGAGCCGACCGGCGTGTCGAGCGTGCGGTAGGCGACGTCCAGCAGGCCCTCGCGCTCCGCTTCGGCCGTGAGCCGTTCATGCATGTGGTGCGGCAGGACCTGGGCCTCCACCGGGACCGACCAGATTGCGTCGATCATGAGTGCGCTCCTTCCAAGGGGTAGGTGGCTCGCAGGGTCTTGACGCCGTCGGCGGCCGCGCGGCGGGCGGCGTCCGCGGTGCCGCCGGTGATCTCCGCGATCTCGCGGTAGGGCAACCCGGCCAGGTAGTGGTAGGCGACGGCTCTGCGCTGCTTGTCCGGCAGCTTCGCGAGCGCGTCCCACAGGTCGCCGGTCCACGAGTCGGGGCGGCCCGGCCGGTCCGGGATCTCGCCGACCGGCAGCGGACCGCGCGCCTGGGCGCGGGTGACGTCGATGGCCTTGCGGTGCGCGATCGTGACGAGCCACGCCTGGACGTTCGCGTCGGCGGGCAGCTCGGGGTACGCCTTGAGCGCGGCCAGGAAGGTCTCCGACCAGGCGTCTTCGGCGTCCGCCGGACCCAGCACGGCCCGGCAGACCCGGAGGACCATCGGCCCGTGCTCGGCCACGACTTGCTCGAACGGTTTCACGGTCACACCCGGTAGACGTCCGCGGACGCCGGAACGTGAGATCACGGGTTCGCGGTGCCGGTGACGACGGTGGCACCCAGCTCTTCGGACTCGTGCACGCGCGGCATCAGCCCGGCGGAGGTGAACACGCCGCTCAAGACGGGCGCCTGCCGCTCGCTCGACTCGACCAGCAGGGTCCCGCCCGGCGCGAGCCACCGCGACGCGCCCGCGGCGACGCGGCGGGCGAGGTCGAGGCCGTCCGTGCCGCCGTCGAGCGCGACGCGCGGTTCGTGCAGCCGCGCTTCCGGCGGCATGGTCGCCACGGCGTCCGAGGGCACGTACGGCACGTTCGCCATGAGGACGTCGACTCGCCCGCGAAGCGACGACGGCAGCGCGTCGTAGAGGTCGCCTTCGTAAACGAAGGCATCGGGCAGGTTTACTCGGGCACAGGCGACGGCCGCGGGCTCGACGTCGGCCGCGTGCAGCTCACGCGGCCGCCGCGCGGCAGTGAACGCGGCGCCCAGCGCGCCCGAGCCGCAGCACAGGTCGAGCACCACGGGGTGCGGCGGCGCGAGCGAGACGGCGACGTCGACCAGGAACTCGGTGCGGTGGCGCGGCACGAACACGCCGGGCCGCACGGAGATCCGGAGGCCGTGGAACTCGGCCCAGCCGAGCAGGTGTTCCAGCGGCAGCCCGGCGACGCGCCGCTCGACGAGGGAGTCGAGTTCGGTGGGCGTCGCGGCGGCCGCGATCAGCAGGTCCGCCTCGTCCTCGGCGAACACGCAGCCCGCGGCGCGCAGCCGCGAAACGACAGTCGAAGTGTCCAGCAAGGAACGAACGCTACAGGACCTGCACCGCGTCCCCGACCTTCAGGCCGTCGAAGAACGCGGCCGAATCGGCGTCGGTGAGGTGGACGCAGCCGTGCGACGGCGCGTCGAGCGGCCCGGCGTGGAAGGCGATGCCGCCGGCGGCGAAGAACACCGAATTGGGCATGTCCGTGCCGTACACGCTGCTGGTGTGCTCGCGGTCCTTCCACACGACGTGGAACGACCCGGCCGGGGTCGCCTGGTCCGGCGGGCCGAAGCCGGCCGGGACCGGACCGCGCACGACCTCGCCGTCGCGCAGCAGCCAGGCCAGGCGCTGCGCCAGGCTCACGCACGCGCCGGTGGTCACCGCGCACGGCGGCGCGGGCGGCGGTGCGGTGGTGGTGGGCGGAGCCGAGGTGGTCGCCCGCACGAGCGGCGCGGGTTCGGCGATCGGGCTCGGCGTGGTCGTGCGCGGTGCCGCGCACGACGCCGTGACCAGCGCCAACCCCAGCAGGGTCAGCACCCCGGCGCTTCGCATGCGTTCCTCCTCGCGGGACCTCTCTTCAGAGCAGTACGGCTGAGCGGCCCCGGAGGTTGAGCCGCGCGTGCACCCGGGTTGTCCCTGCGTGCACCGCGGCTACCGCCGGGAGTACCCGGGCGGTCAAGGTCGAACCATGACGAAGCTGAGCGCCGAGCAGATCGCCCGGCACGCCTACGAGGCCGGGTTCCGCGGCCAGGGCCTGACCACCGCGGTCGCCGTCGCGCTGGCCGAGTCCGGCGGCCGGACGACCGCGCACAACGCCACTCCGCCGGACGACTCCTACGGCCTGTGGCAGATCAACATGCTGGGCGCGCTCGGCCCCGAGCGGCGTCACCAGTACCACCTGAAGTCGGACGACCAGCTGTTCGATCCGGACACGAATGCCCGGGTCGCGAACAGCATCTCGAGCGACGGACACGACTTCACGCCCTGGTCGACGTACACGAACGGTGCCTACAAGCACCACCTGACGGCCGCTCGCCGGGCCGCCCAGGACGTCACGAAACACCACGGGAAGTCCGCCGGGACCGGCAGCGCGAGCGGCGACCCGCTGCGGGTCGACGACGCGGTGCTGCACTCCTACGTGAGCCGGACCCGGCACGTCGCCGACGCACTCGGCACCGCGACCGGGCAGCTGCGCGACGTCCGGGAGATCGGCCGCGAGAGCTTCGGCAAGATCGGTGAGGAGTCGGGCTTCGCCGACGCGCTCGCCGGCTTCGGGCTGGCCCTGCAGCACCAGGTCAAGGGCGTCGGGACGCACGCCGACGGGCTGGCCACCGCCGCGCGGAAGGCCGCCAAGACCTATCGCGACCACGAGACGGCCACCGCCGCCGCCCTGAACGACCACGCCCGACGGAGCTGACATGGACACCACCGCGCTCGCGCACTCCTTCGCGAAGGACCTCGTCGCGCACCGCAACAAGCTCGCCGGGAAGGCCGAGGACGCCGTCCGCGCCGAGTACGCCCTGCACCGGGTGGCCGGCGCGCTGGACGCCCAGCACGACGCCTACCACCGGGAAAGCGCCACCGTCCTCGAGAGCTGGCACGGCCACGGCGCCGACGGCTTCCGCCACAACAGCGCGAAGCTGACGAAGGAGCTTCGGATCACCGGCGCGGCCGGGGCGGCCGCGGAGAAGGTCGTCGCCCACGTGGCGTCCACAGTGGACTCCGGGCACACGGCCGTGCAGCGACTGGTCGACGAGTACACCGCGAAGGCGAAGCAAGTCCTCGACGCGGGTGTCGCGGCCGGGACGCAGGCCGCGCTGATGCGCGCGGTCGGCCACGCCGCCGACCTGGCACCGCAGTACACGCGGCAGTCGGCGTCGACGCTGCGGCACGTCGACGCGGAACTGAAGGCGGCGGCGAAGAAACTGCGTGAACTCCGGAAGGACCTGGCCCACGACGGCGTCCTGGACAAGACCGCGCACCCGGCGAAGGCGACGCACCCGAGCAAGGCTTCGGGGCGCGGCAAGGACATCGTCCACGCGGCGCGCACGCAGCTCGGCGTCCGGGAGAACCCGCCGGGCAGCAACCGGAACCCGTACGGGCCGACCGCCGCCTGGTGCTCGTCGTTCGCGACGGCGATGTGGCGGAAGGCCGGCGTGAAGATCCCGGTGCTGCCCTTCAGCGGCGACGTCTTCCACTGGGGCGAGCGCAACGGGCACGCGTACGGCAAGCACGCGCTGCACGAAGCGCGGCCGGGGGACGTGCTGATCTTCGGCACCGGCCCGCAGAGCACGGCGACGAGCACGCACATCGGCATCGTCGAGAAGGTCGAGGGGAACCAGGTCACGATGATCGAGGGCAACTCCGGGGACGCCGTCCGCCGGAACACGCACACGCTCTCGGCGTCGACGTTCTACGGAGGGGTCCACCCGTGATCACCGGAAAAGCCGCCGACCGCACGGTCGCCGTCGAGGTCGCGCCCGGCGGGGCGTTGCAGGAGCTGACGCTGGAGGCGTCGGCGTTGAGGCTGGAGCCGGACGAGCTGGCGCGCCGGATCCTCGTGCTGGCCGCGGCCGCGTCGGCGCGGGCCACGGCTTCGCTGTGGCATACCCATGACGAGGTGGACGCGCTCGGCCTGCCCTCGGCGGGCGAAGCCGCGGAAGAGACCACGCCGGACAGCTGGCGGGCGCAATGAACCCCGAGAAGACGGCGCTCGAACTGGCCGACGACGCGTTCGCGGCGCCGGATCCGGGATTCGGGGCGCGGCTGGCGGCGATCCGCGCGGCCGCGGCCGAGGACGGGGTTTCCGTCGTGGTCGATCTGCACGGGGCGCTCGTGGACCTGCGGTTCGACCGGTGGGCGCTGAACCGGTCGCCGGGGGAGCTGGCCGGGGTGATCCGGCGGCTGGCTTCGGACGCGGGCGCGGACGCCCTGCGGCAGGGACGCGAGGTGCTGGGCGGCCTGCTGCCGGACGAGGTCGCCGGCCCGCGGATCGGGGCGCGGCCCGCGACCTCGTCCGGCGCGGTGGGCGGACCGAGGATCAGGCCGCGGCCTGATCCCGGACCCGAGGAGTTCCTGCCGGCGACCTGGGCGACCTGACCGGCGCGGCAGACTCGGGTCAGCGGGCGTCGTCGACCATGCGGGCCAGGCGGTCGGCCAGCCAGGCGCCGTCGGCCGGCGTGATCATCACCCACGGCTCGCCGGCCACGTCCTCCGGCGTCACCGCGTAGCGACCGGCCGCCGTGTCGAACCAGGCCAGGACCGGGGTGCGGCCGGCCGGGCCGGTCGCCGCCAGCTGGCCCGCCGTGTACCGCTCCGCCGTCACCAGCGTCGCCAGCGGCCGGACCGCGCGGCCGGTGATCCCGGCCGTGCCGAGCGCCCGCTCGAACGCGTCATACCCGCTGCGCGCGTACGCGTCCATCGCCGCCGAGTACGCCGCGCGCGGGAGCCGGAGCTGGTCGCCCGGGCCCGCCTCGACGTCGCCGAGCATCCTGGCCACCGCGGGAACCAGGTCGGCCGGGCGCAGCGGCTCCAGCACCAGGTCGCGCTCGTCCAGCACGGCGAGCACCCCGGCCGCGCCCCGCACCGCCGCGAGCAGCCGCCACGGCGCTTCGCCCAGCACCAGCGCGTCGACGCTCAGCGACGGCGAACCCAGCAGCGCGAACAGGTCCGCCAGCCCCGGGTCGACGTCGTCGCCGTCCGTGAGACCCGCCTCCGCCAGCCCGGCGAAGACGCGCACGCCCAGGTCGTCGCGCTCGGCGTGGGTGGCGCCGTGCGCCGGCACGTCGAACGGGTACGGCGGCGGCCCGCCCGGTCCCAGATCCGCC
Organism: Amycolatopsis sp. NPDC051106; assembly: GCF_040682775.1. Classification (NCBI taxonomy): domain Bacteria; kingdom Bacillati; phylum Actinomycetota; class Actinomycetes; order Pseudonocardiales; family Pseudonocardiaceae; genus Amycolatopsis; species Amycolatopsis sp. NPDC051106. The sequence goes on from NZ_JBFBBQ010000058.1 coordinate 27,411, forward strand.
CAGAGGAGATCGAATTCCAGATGCGACAGGATCACTCCGGCCGCCGTCGCGGTGCGCCGCGCCATGGTCCCCCTTCCCGTGGTGCGCGGCCGCCATCGGGCACGATGGTGCCGATGGTCGAGCCGCAGCCGATGGACGTCCCCGCGAGCGGGTACCTCGTCGTCCGCGCTTCCGGTGCCGCGGCCGCGCGTGCCGCGATCCTCGGCGGCAGCAGCGACCCCGAAGGCATCCAGCTGCTGCTGCGCTGTCCCGTCCCGCGCGCGGTGGCCGAATCCGGCGCGAAGCTCACGTACGCCGACGCGACGCTGCACCTGCTGCCGTCCGGCGTCGTGATGCTGACCGTCGCCGCGGCGAAGCTGTCGATCTCGTTCGCCGAGCTGCGTCCGCTGATGTTCCGGCCGGTCGAGGTCGACGCGCCGTTGCGGTCGCTGTTCGCCGGCGCGGTGGCCCACGTCCTGGCGGCCGGCCCGCGGCTCGACCCGCACGGGCTGGCCCACCACCTGCTCGGCCTGGCCGAACTGGTGCTGCGTAGCGCGCTTCGCGTCGAGCTCGACCGCGTCGACGCTCTGGCGGCGCGAAGACGCGAAGCTCTGGAGTACATGCGTGCGCACCTCGGCGAGCAGTCGCTCAGCGCGGACAAGATCGCCGAAGCGCTGTACATCTCGCGCCGGCGGCTGTACCAGCTCTTCGACGACGGCCAGGGCGTGTCGGAACGGCTGAAGGGGCTGCGCGTCGAGCGCGCCAAGGCGTTGCTGGCGGACCCGGCGAAGGCGGCGCGCGGGATCGCGGAGATCGCGCGCGACTGCGGGTTCACCAGCGCCCCGCACTTCTCACGGACGTTCCGTCTCGCGACGGGCCGGACGCCGCGCGAGTTCCGGGAGCGGGCGCTGCGGGGGTGAGGTCGACGCCGGCGACGAGCGTCCCGGCCAGGCCGGCGACCTCCAGCCAGCCGCGGCCACCGGGGGAGTGCAGCGTGAACACGGCCGCGCGCGGGCGATCCGGATCGAGGACGACGGCCTGCAGCTGCGCGCCGGACAGGCCGATCCGCTCGACGATCACCACCGGGTAGCCGCGGCCGGTCCGCGCGTGGCTGACCTCGCGGATGCCGGGGGTCGTGTCGGCGACGAAGTGGCCGAGGTCCGCGGCTTCGTCGAGGGTGCCGTCGATCGGGACGACCCCGGCGATGAGCACCGCGGGATCGGCGTCGCGGTGCTCGACCAGGGCCAGCAGCCCGGCGCGCTGGTCGTGGGCGATCTCCGCGCACTGGACGGCCGCCGCCTCCAGGCCGAGGTCGCGGGCGGCGTCGGGGCCGCGCAGGCGCGCCATCAGCGCGTGCAGCTCGGCGGTGGTGCGCTCGACCGAGTGCAGGCTCACCGGGGTGATCCCCGGAACGGCGGGCAGTTTCACCGGCCACCCAGGGCCGCGGCGAAGGCGCCGACCGCGCCGGGGGGCGGCGTCACCGGCACGACGGGCGTCTTCGCGACGGTCACGCCCAGCTCGCGCCCGATGGCCGCGTACGTCTCCAGCTGGGCGGTGACACTCGGGAAGTCCGGGGCGCTCGGCAGGGGAGCGCCGTCGCCGAGGGCTCGGAGCCGGTCGGCGACGCGGGTTGCTTCGGTGGTGTGGGCGCGTTCCAGCTCGCGCGCTTCGGCCAGGACGCGGTCGAGGGCGTCTTGTTTTCCTGTGAGGCGGGCTCGGGCCGCGGTGAGGTTCGGCTGGGTGGCGGGGGAGAACTGCGCTTCGGTTTCGGCGTGGTCGACGTCGTCCTGGGCGGTGGTGAGGGCTTGGCGGGCGGCGGCGGCGCGGCGGTCGAGTCCGTCGGCGAGGCGGTGGTGGGCGACGAGGGTGCCGGCCCAGTCGTCGAGGATCGCGGCGGCCGCGCGGAGGGCTTCGGGGACGGCGTCGAGGCCGGCCGCGGCGCGTCCGGCGCGGTCGGCGAGTGCCTGGGCGGATCGGCCGGCCCATTCGGGGATTTCGGCCGGGGAAGGGGCTTCGCCGAGTCGGGTCGCCGCGGCGGAGTAGTGGCGGGCGGCTTCGGAGACGGCGTCGGGACGGCCGGGGACGGGGTCGAAACCGAGGCCGCGGAACTCAGCCATCGGCACGGCCGGGTTCGTGGGCGGCGGGGTGCGCCGTCGGCGCGCTCGGCTCGGCGGCGGCGTGCCTGGCCGATCGGCGGCTCGGCACCTGCAGCGCTGGGGAGAGCCGATCCGACGGTGGGCGGTGGTCGTGGGCGGCCGTTGCCGTGGGGTCGGCTGCAGGCGCGCTCGGCTCGGCGGCGGGGTGCCCGGCCGATCGGCGGCTGCGTACCCACAGCTCGGCTGGAGAGCCGACACGGGGATGGCCGGGTTCGTCGGCGGCTGTTGCGGTGGGGTCGCCCGCTGGCGAGGTCGGCTCGGTGGTGGTGTGGTCGGCCGATCGGCGGCTCGGCTCCCGTGGCGCGGACGAACCGAAATGGGGGTGAGCGGTGGTCGCGGGGTGGGCGGCCATCGGCTCGGCCGGTTCGTGGATGGCAGTGTGCCCGGCCGGTCGGCGGCTCGGCACCGGCAGCCCGGCGGGAAAGCCGAAACGCGGGCGGCCAGTGGTCGCGACGTGGTCAGCCATCGGCTCGGCCCAGTTCCTCGGCCGCGGCCGCATCCGTTGCCCGGTAGGCCTTCGCGGCCGCTCGGACGCTGCCCGCCGCCGTCGCGAAGTCCGTTTCCACCGCTCGTATCCTGCCCGACCACTCGCCGGCCAGCACCGCGAGCGCGCCGGTCACCGCCGGCGGGCCGAGGTCGCCGGGCGCTGTCTCGACCTCGCTCGCTGCCGCGCCGTACTCCTCCGCCGTGTCCTCGAGGCGGAGGGCCAGGGCGTCCAGTGCCGCCGGGTCCGCGTGGAAGCCGCCGGTCATTCGCCGAACACCGGGGGATACGCCGGGGGTAGGTCGTCGAGGAGGTCGTAGCCGTCCGCGTACTTGTCGCGGTGCTCGGTGTCCTCCTCGCGCCGCGCACCCTGGCCGGGCGGGTACATCCCGTACCCCGTTCCTGCGCCGCGCCCACCGGCCGGCCCCGGGCCGAAGCCCGATGCCGCCGTCCCGAAGCGCCCCACGCCGGCCCGCCCGCCTTCGCCCAGCGAACCCGCGGCACCCGCACCACCCGCACCCGCACCGGCCGGACCCGAGCCGACGAAGCCGGCGAAACCCGGCCCGGACACCGTCCCCGGCCCGCCCGCGCCGATCACCCCGTCGAGGCCGGCGGCGGGCAGTACCCCCGCGCCGGTGAACACAGGCGGCACCACGGACGCGGTCGACGTCGAGTCGTCCGGCACCCGGTCCGGAACGGCGTCCGGCTCTCGGTCGGGAGGCGGTGCCTCGACCACAGGCGCATGAGGCACCCGCGGCGCCACCGGGTCCGAGCCCGCCGCGCTGACCTGCGGTGCCGTGTCGAACGCCGGGGGGAGGCGGTGGCGGACGTCGTGGCTCGCGCTCTCGTACTGCTCCATCACGCGGACCGCTTCGGCCTTCGCGTCGTCCGCCTGCTTCTTCGTCGGCAGCTTGTCGTCGAGCAGCTCGTCCAGCATGTACGTGCCCTGGGGCCCGTCGAGCCGCTTGACCGCGTACCCCTCCTTGAACCAGCGCTCGGCCCAGTAGTGCACCGGTTCCGGCATCTTCCGCCGGGCTTCGCCGATCGCCGAGGTGTAGGTGTCGAGGCCGTCGCCGATGTGCCGGGCGTTCTCGCCCGCCGTGCTCGCCCAGCCGGTCAGGCGCTGCACCGAGTCCGCCGCCTGCGCCGCCGACGGCCCGCGCCACGACAGCAGCAGCTTCTGCACCAGCGTGTGGACGTCGCCGGTGGCCGTGTCGACGCCCCGGGCGAGCTCGGCCCACCGGTGCGCCTGCTCGCCGAGCCGCGGCGGGTCGGCCGACTGGACCATGTCCCACAGCTCGCGGTGGTCGTAGCTGTCCCAGTTGATCTTGCCGAACGAGTCTTCGCGGTTGTTGACGGCTTTCTCTCGACGCACCCGCCGCGCCTTCGCCTTTTCGCGCGCCGTCGGCTGGTGGTGCGTGGAGTGGAACTCAGGCATCGGTTTCACCCACCCGGAGGGACGCGGCGGCCTCCTCGTCGTTGCTCCGGTGCGACGCCGCGACGGTGTCGAGCGCCTGCCGCAGCGAAGCGAGCTCGGCCAGGTACGACTCCAGTGCGGCCTGCACACCGCCGGCCTCGGCGCCCCCGCGCAGCCCGAACGAGCGGCGCATCCAATGGGAGACCGGGCCCTTGCCGTCGGCGAGCGGCGTGCCCAGCTCGCGGGCGCTTTCGAGGTAGCCGGACAGCTCCTGGTGCCGCGCGTCGAGAGCGCTCTTGGCGGCGTCGATCTCGGCGTAGTCCAGCTCGAGGACGTCGGTGCCGTCGGCGACCAGCGCGGCCGCGCCGGCGCCCTGCGGCTTCTCGACGCCCGAGGCGCGCTCCCTCGGTTCGTCCTTCTCACGCTGGTGCTCGGCACGCAGCTGCCGCCGCGCGTCGGCCTCGTCGCGCACAGTCGCCATGGAGGTCCTTCCCTTGCCACCCAGGCGTCCATCCTGGCCAATGCGCGCCGCGATGAGAAGGGACCCCCACCCGGGTGCACGGGTGGACACGAAGACTGCACGGCCGGATAGGGCAGGATGTCCGGATGATCCCGCGTCGTGCGTTCGGAGCCGTTCTCGCCGCCCTCATCGGGCTCGTCGTGCTCGCCGGGCCGGCCTCGGCCCACACCGAGCTGGAGTCCAGCTCACCCGCCGAAGGCGCCGCGCTCGCGGCCGCGCCGGCGGAGGTCCGGCTGACCTTCGGCGAGCCCGTGACCCTGCCGCCGGAGGCGCTGAAGGTCACCGGCCGCGACGGTACGGCCTGGCAGGTCGGCACGCCGGTGGTGGCCGGCGCCGTCGTGACCGCGCCGGTGACGCCGTCCGGACCGGCCCAGGCCTACACGCTGACCTGGAAGGTGATCGCCAAGGACGGCGACAACCTCACCGGCACCGTGCACTTCAGCGTCACGGCCGAGAGTTCGCCGCCGGCTTCCGCGAGCCCGGCACCGACGGCGTCCGCCCAGGCCCAGGCGCCCAGCGCGCCGACCGCGGTCGACACCAGCGGCATCCCCGGCTGGATCTGGGTTGTGGTCGGGGTCGTCGGGCTGCTCGCGGTGATCGTCGTCGGCCTGCGCCAGCTGAAGGGCCGCGGGAAGGACTGAGCTACTCCGTTACGACCCGGCTTTCCCGGGACGACGCGTCCCGGTCCACTTTGGACAAGCTGAGCGACCTGCCGATCGCGCTTACGCAGGCTTGGAAACTGCCGTAGGTCGTGCCTCCGGCCCCCGGTATCCACGCTAGCGGAGGGGACCGACAGTTTCGGGCGTTGGCCCGAAAGGGCGGGGAATCGCGCGGTTCCCGCCGTCGCGCGGGTTTCTCGGTACCGTGGAACGCAGGGGGACCGGGGGGAGCGGCCGGTGACCGGGCCGCCCGTGTCCGCGCCGACCGGCCGCGCACCCGGGAGGAGACCCCGATGACCACCGGCACGCCGCGCCTGCCGTTCGAGCGGCCGAACGTCCTGGAGATCGCCCCGCTCTTCGAGGTGCTAAGGCGGCAGGGGCCGGTCGTGGCGGTGACCACCCCGACCGGCGACCCGGCGTGGCTGGTCACCGGGTTCGAAGAGGTCCGCGCGGTGTTCACCGACCCGCGCTTCGGCCGCTCGCACCCGGCGCCGGAAACCGCGTCGGCGCTGTCGGACGCGGCCATTCTCAGCCGGCCGCAGGGTGACCACGAAACCGAGCACGTCGAGCACGCGCGGATGCGGAAAATACTGGTTCCGGCCTTCTCCGCCAACCGGATCCGGCGGCTCGCCGGCCACGTCCAGGAGCTGGCCGACGGCTGCTTCGCCGCCATGGAGCGCGCCCGGCGCGCGGACGAGCCGGTCGACCTGCACGAACACCTCTCGTTCCCGCTGCCCGTGCTGGTGATCTGCGAACTGCTCGGCGTCCCGTACGAGGACCGCGACACGTTCCGCGTGCTGTCCGAGCGGATGGGCCGGATGGACATCGGCTCCGGCGCCGAAGCGGCGCTCGACGAGTTCGCGGCGTACATGGGCCGGCTGGCGGACGCCAAGCGTCGCGCACCCCGTCAGGACGTCGTTTCGGACATGGTGCGCGCGCAGGCCGAGGACCCCGGGTTCACCGACGACGACCTCGCCCGGCTGGCCGCCGGCCTGCTCTTCGCCGGTCACGAGACGACGTCCAACCGGATCGACCTGGGCGTCCTGTACCTGCTCACCGACCTCGCGCGGCGCGACGCGCTGGCCGCCGACCCCGAGGGCCGGACGCACGGCGTCGTCGAGGAGATCCTGCGGCTGTCCGCGCCGGGTGGGCTCGGCGTGCTGCGGTACGCGCACGACGACGTCTCGCTGGGTGGGGTGACCCTCGCCCGGGGCGACGCGGTCGTCCTTTCGCTGGCAGCGGCGAACCGGGACGCGTCGGTGTTCCCCGCCGCCGCGGAATTCGACCCCGAGCGCAAGCCCAATGCGCACGTGGCGTTCGCTTACGGCGGCTGGTTCTGCATCGGCGCGAGTCTCGCCCGCACGGAGCTGCGTGTCGTGTTCGGCTCGCTGTTCCGCCGGTTCCCGGGGCTGCGGCTCGCGGTGCCGGCCGAGGAGCTGGCGGTCCGGACGAACCGGGTCACCGGGGGAGTGGACCGCGTCCCGGTCCTCTGGTAGACCTGCGGCGGCCACGACAGGAGGAAAACGTGACCCTGTGGGACAAACTCGGAATGGACGACAAGCTCATCAAGGTGCTGGCCGAGATCCCGCCGGGGCCGGACGCGTCCGAGTTCGGCCCGGCCTACGTCACGATCCACCAGCTGGCCGTCGAACTGGACCAGCGGTTTCCCGAGGTGCGCAGGCAGCTGGACGTACCCCTCGGTGGCGGCTCGAGCCGCCACGCGGGCCTGGTGGAGCTGCTGGGCAAGGAACTGGTCGAGAAGATCAAGCGCTACGGTGACGTGTACCCGATCGAAGCGGCGCAGCTGTCTTCGGTGCGGTTCCGCGAACTGCGGCTGCGCGGCCCGGGCGGGCGTGACCTGGTGGGCGCGTCGCGGACCGACCTGCCGCTGATCCGCCTGCGGCCCAAGGACTGAGGGTGCTGCCACCGCCGCCGGTCCGGGTGCTGCTGGCCGAGCGCGACCCGGCGGTGCGGGCCCGCTTGGGCGCCCTGCTGGCCGAGACCGACGGCATCGAGGTGGTCGGCTCGGCCCCGGACGCGGCGGCGGCCCGGACGACCCTTCGCAGCCGGCTGCCGGACGTCGTGCTGCTGGACCTGCGGCTGGCGCCGCTGGGGCCGGTCTTCCGCCGCCCGGCCGTGGTGGCGCTGGTCACGTTCGACTCCGACGCCGGGATCCTGCGGGCGCTGCGCGACGGGGCTTCGGGCTACTTGCTGCGCTCGGCCCGGCGCAACGAGCTGATCAAGGTGGTCCGGCTGGCCGCGGACGGGCACGTGGTGCTCTCCCCGGACGCCTCCCGCCGGCTGGTCTCGGCGGCGACGCGGTTGTCGGGACCGCGGGACGAGCGGCTGGCCGGGGTGGATCGCCTGTCGGCGCGGGAGCGGGAGGTGCTGGTCGGCATCGGGTCCGCGTTGACGAACGCCGAGATCGCGGGCCGGCTGGGTGCGGCGGAGCCGGAGGTGCGGGGGCTGGTGGCTCAGGTGGTGCGGAAGCTGGGGTGTGCGCACCGGACCGAGGCGGGGTTGCTGGCGTACGAGCGAGGGTTGTGCCGGCCGGGCACCGAACGGCCGTGAAGGCCTCCTTACCGGCCATAGGAGCCGGTAAGGAGGCCTTCACGGACTTCAGAAGCCCCGGAGGCCGAGGGGGACGCCGACTCCCGTCGGGGCGTCGTAGCCCGGGCCCGCTACGCACAGGTAGTCGCTGCCGCACTTCTTCCCGCCGCCGGTCGGATCGTTGTTGCCTGCCGTGATGTCCGTGAATGAGCCTTTCTTCGCGTAGATCGTCGAGGGCTGGGTCGTTCCCGCGTGGCCCGAACGGGCGATCAAACCCGCGATGTACGGGGCCGAGGCGCTGGTGCCGTTCACCGGGAGCCAGCCGCCCGCGTCCGTGTAGTGGATCGCGATGTCCTCCGCCGCCGCCGCGATGTCCGCGACCGTTCGCTTGCCGCAGTGGGTGTCCTTCTGCCACGACGGCTTCGCGAGGTACGCCGAGCAGCCGCTGCCGCCGTACTGCCACGCCGACTCCGTCCAGCCGCGGGCCGAGGACGGGTCGCGGGCCAGCGTCGTCCCGCCGACCGCCACCGTGGTCGGCAGGACCGCCGGGTAGCTCGCCGCCGTGAAGCCCGCGTCGCCCGAGGACGCCACCACCGTCACACCCGGGTGCCGGTAGTGGCTCGCGAACGCCAGCGGTGCGCCGCTTTCCCGCGCGCCGTAACTGTTCGAGACCACCGAAGCGCCCAGCCGGACCGCCGTGTCCTCCGTCTCCGCCAGGTCGGCGAACCCGGGCGTGTTGCCTTCGACGACCAGGAGCCGGCACGACGGGCACGCCGCCGACACCATCGACACGTCCAAAGTGGACTCCAGTGCCCAGCCGAAGTTCGCGGCCGGCAGGGGAGCCGCGGCGCCCTGCTGGTTCACCTTGCGGAAGCAGCCGTTCGCCGTCGTGCACGGGGGGAGGCCGTACTGCGCCCGGTACGCCGCGAGGTTCGCCTCCAGGTTCGGCGCGTCGTAGGCGATCGAGATGCCGACGACCGTGTCCGGCCCCGCGTCGGAAGGCAGCCGGTACGCCGACGCCAGGTCGTCGGCGCCCCAGCCGACCGGACCGTCGGCCAAGGCGCGTACCGGGGCGTACGTGGTCAGGCAGCGCAGCAGGCCGGCACCCGGGTCGGGACACGCCGCCCGCGGTTCCGGTGCGGCGGACGCGGCCGGCGCGAAGGCCCCCACGGCGACCACCACGGCGCTCAGCACGCCGATGATCGATCTGTGCACAGTGGACCTTCCCTTCAGGACGCGTAGACGTGGTAGGCGGCGGTGATCGACTCGGCCACGGTCGCCCCGGCCGCGTCGGAAGCCGTGACGCGCAGGGAGACGTCGGTGCCGCGGTACTCGTCCGTGGCCGCGGTGAAGTCCGCGTGGAAGACGCCGTCGCCGCGAGGGGTGACGGTCGCGTCCTGCCAGGTCGTGCCGTCGGTCGAGTACTGCACCGTCGCGGCCGTCACCGGAGACCCCGCGCTCAGCTGCAGGTGCCCCACCGTGAGGTCCAGGCTCTGCGGACCCGACGGCGTCGACCCGTCCGGTCGCAGCCCGCCGACCGCGTACCCCAGCGTCAGCATCGGTTCGACCGCGCACGACCGGTCCCGGCCCTCGGCGCCGCGCGCGCAGTAGAGGGCCGGCGGGAGCGTGCCGTCGGTGTGCTGGGACTTCCACGTCCATTCGGTGTGGGTGGCCGTGCTCTGGTGGTACATCGGGCCGGTGCGGCCCGCGTCGACCGTGAGCCCCAGCGTCGACGGCCCGGCCGCGACCTCCTGCTCCAGCGCCAGTTCGGTCGCCCCCACCGGGCTGCCCTCGGCGATCGTCGCGCCGTCCTGGGTCAGCGTGTAGTGGCCGGTGATCGTGTCCGTCCGCTCGCCGGAGAAGCCGAACCCGGTGTGCCCGGGCTGGTTGTCGCTGAACGGCGTGATCGACAACCGCAGCAGGTCGCCGGCGCGCGTCGCGGCCGGGATCTCCGGCGCGCTGCCGTCGGACAGCGGCAGCAGGGCCACTCCGCCCGCCGGGTGCAGCGGGAACTTGTTCCAGTCCTCCGTGACCGTGGTGCCCCCGGTGTAGGCGTGGAACGGCTCGTACTGGCCCCCGGCCCAGGCCGGGAAGGGCCCCGGCGGCATGTACTTCGAGAACCCGCCGAACCAGCGCAGGTCCGGCGCCGCGGAGACGTACTCGGTCTGCTTCCGGGGCAGCTCGATCGGGTGCGAGACCCGGCCGCTGATGTCCTCGAAGGAGAACATCCCGCTGCGCTGCCGCCGGCCGAGGGTCGCGTATTCACTGAAGTAGGTCGCGTTCACCGCGGCGACGTCCTTCGCCGTGATCACGTACCGCTGCTGCGGAATCGTGCCGACGCTCGCCTTCTGAAGCACGTATTCGTACGGCGTGCCCGGCCCCGGCGGGGACACCAGCCTGCTGTACGGGTACGTCTGCAGCGCGCCGGTCCGGACCGGGACCGCCGTCGGCGACACGGAGATCGGCACGCCGGGCCCGGCGTCGAAGTCGACGAGCAGCGCCGGCCCGGTCTTCGCGGCCCGGCGGAACAGGAAGCCGGTGTCGTCGAGCAGCGCCGGCCGCGGCGTCACCCAGGTCACCTTGCTGGAGGCGCGCGAAGCGTCCACGCGGACGGTCTTGTCCGCCTTCACCGCGAACTCCGGTTGCGCGCTGAACCGCACCTCGGTCGGGTTGCCGTCGGCGTCGGCGGTCCAGAACAGGCCGAGCGCGCTGTAGTTCCCGTCCGGCGCGCTGAACTTCGCCGTGCCGCCCGAGAAGTAGTTGAGGCTCTCGTTCGGGTCGAGCAGGTTGCCGTCGTCGGTGTTGTACAGGAACGCGACACCGGTGTCGGCCGGCTTGCCCGCGATGTCCTTGGCGTCCACCGAAACCGTGCGCAGCACCGAGCGGGGCTGCACGGCCCGCCGCGTCGGCGCCCCCGAGAGCGCGAAAGTCTTTCCCCCGGCGAAGAGCCCCTGACCCCCGAAGTGGCCCCTCGCGTTGTCCTCCTTGAACTGCTTCGCCAGGGCGGCGCTGAACGCCGCCGGGTCGACCGGGGCCGCCGCGCCGGCCAGGAGCGCCTGGACGTCGAACAGGCTCAGGTCCAGCCCGCGCCCCAGGTAGGGGAGCGCGGTTCCGGGCACCTCGTAGTCGCGTTCGCCCAGCCGCAGGTGCACGAGCGCCCGTGCCATGCCTTTCTCCACGGCCGGCTGGACGTCGTACGCCGGACGGCCGTCGCCGGTGGTCCGGACGGTGACCCGGTCACCGGTGGGCAAAGTGGCGGTTGCCGCTGACGACACTGTCGTAGCGGCCACCGCGGTCGGCGGGGCGAGCCCGGCCAATCCCGCCGAACCGGCGAGCAGGACCGCGAACGCCGAAAGTGTTCTTCGCACTGGCACCTCCGTGTGGTGGTTGATCACCATCACTGACGAGCCAGACGCCGGACCCGTTGAGCCCGGTTCTCGAACTTCCGGAAGTTACCCCGAACGGGTCAACGACCGAGAGTCAGGAATGCGTCGCGGGCACCGGCCGGGCGACGCCGAAACCCCCGTACGGACCGGCTTTCGCGCGCTTGCGGACCTCGTCGAAGTGCCGGTGCACGGCTTCGGCAGCAGCGTCGGCGTCACGGAGCAGAAGCGCGTCGACGATCGCCTGGTGCCGTTTCGCGGTGGCCGTCGCCGACGACGCCGGCCCGCCCAGCTCGCTTTCGGCGATCCGGTAGACGTCCCAGAACAGCCCGGTGAGCTCGCGCGCGAGGTCGAACCCCGCCTCGGCGCAGATGAGGTCGTGGAACTCGCGGTCGGCCTCGGCGGCGTCCGGGCCCTTGCGCTTCATCCGCGTGACGCAGGCCTGCAGTTCCTCGACCAGGCCGGGCCGGTGGTCGGTGGCGACGCGGCGGGTCAGCTCGGTCTCGAGCATCTCCCGCACCTCGAGGAGGTCGCGCAGGCGCCCGACGTCGGTGGCACCGCGCGCGCGGGTGCGGAACAGCAGCCAGGTCTGCAGCGATTCCGACCCGGCGGAGCCGACGAACGTGCCGTAGCCGTGCCGGATCTCGACGATGCCGAGGGCCTGCAGGGCCTTGATCGCCTCGCGGATGGAGTTGCGGCTGACGCCGATGTCTTCCATCAGGCTCAGCTCGGTGGGCATGGGTGCGCCCGGCGGGAGCTCCCGCTCGACGATCAGGTCGATGATGCGCTTGGTGATCTCTTCGCTGCGCTGCGGACGGGCCACTGCTGTCCTCCCCGGATGCGTCGTGAGAGGACATCCTACGTCATACGTCCAGAAGGGTTGACCGGCACGCGAAGCCATCCTAGGCTCACGCCGGTCATAGGACGTCCCATGTCCTACCGTTCGAGGCCCGCAGGAGACAGCGATGTCCCAGAGCCCGTCGCTCAGCCGCCGCCAGTTGCTGCGCTACACCACCTTCGCCGGGGCGGCTTTGGCGTTCCCGACCGTGCTCGCCGCGTGCGGCGGGCCGGCGTCCACCAACAAGACCGGCAGCTCGGCGGGCTCGCTGACCGCCGTCATCGGCTACGGCAACAACCAGACGTGGGACCCGCTGCAGACCGCCTCCGCGTTCTCGATGGCCGCGATCCTGCACTGCTACGAGTCCCTCGTGGAGGGTGACCCGATCACCCGCGCCCCCTTCCCCGGCCTGGCGAAGGCGCTGCCCGCCGACACGAGCGGTACCAGCCTGAAGTTCGAGCTGAGAGACGGCGCGAAGTGGCACGACGGGCAGCCGGTGACCGCCGACGACGTCGTCTTCACCTACGCCCGCGCGCTCGACGAGAAGGAGAACGTGCTGATCCACAGCTTCTTCTCGCACTGGCTGGCCGAAGTCCGCAAGACCGGTGACCGCGCGGTCGAGTTCGTCCTCAAGTTCCCGTTCCCGTACGCGCTGCAGCGGATCCAGTGCTGCAAGATCGTGCCCAAGCACGTCTACGACGGCAAGTGGGACGACGCCAAGGGCGGCAAGGTCGTCGGCTCCGGCCCGTACCAGGTCGTCGAGCAGGCACCACTGAGCCACACGAGCTTCGAGAAGTTCGCCGGCTACAACGGCCCGCGTCCGGCGGCCTACGACAAGATGCTGTGGAAGTCCATCGTGGACTCCGCCCCCCGCGTCGCCGCGATCTCCGGCGCCAAGCCGGACGCGCAGATCGCCGAGAACATCCCGGCCGCCAACGCCGACCAGCTGCGCAAGGCCGGCCGCACGGTCGAGTTCGCCGACGGCGGCAACAACCTCTTCCTGCTCTTCAACACCGCGCACGCGCCGTTCGACAAGAACCTCGTGCGCCAGGCGCTGCACTACGCCATCGACAAGCAGAAGATGATCGACATCGGGCTGAAGGGCGCCGGCTCGCCCGGCACGTCCTTCATCAACCCGAAGCTCCCGTCATCGCAGCCGGCGTCGCAGGACTTCGTCTACAACCCGGACAAGGCGAAGCAGCTGCTGCAGCAGGCCGGCGTGAGCAACCTCAAGGTCACGCTGTCCACCACGAACACGTCGCTGGTCGCCGACTGCGTCAAGGTGATCAAGGAGGGCTGGGACGCGATCGGCGTCCAGACCACCTTGGACTCCCAGGACACCAAGGCACTGTTCTCCAAGCTGGACGCGGGCACCGACTTCCAGGTCGTCGCCACGACCAACAACCCGCTGCAGTTCGGCAACGACCCCGACCTGATGATCCGCTACTACTACGACGCGAAGTCGATCCTCACCAGCAAGTACGCCCGCTTCACCGGCCCCGACGCGCAGTCCCTCCTCGCGCTGCAGGACCAGGCCGCGGCCGAAACGGACGAGGCCAAGCGGACGACGCTGAACAAGCAGCTGCTGGACCTGATCTCCGAACAGGCCGTGATCTACCCGGTGGTGTTCACCCAGCTCGGCACGGCGTGGGACCCGAAGGCGATCTCCGGCGTGCGCGCCCAGGGCTACCCGGGCATCTACCTGAACCAGGCCAAGCCGGTCTAGGAGGAGAACACCCGTGGCCGTCGTCGTGCGGATGCTGCTCAGCCGCATCCTCGCCCTGATCCCGCTGCTGCTCGGCGTGATCCTGTTCGTGTTCATCGTGATGCGGTTCGCGCCGGTCGACCCGGCACTGGCGGCGTTCGACGGCGCGAACGCCACCGCCGAGCAGCTCCAGCAGTTCCGGCTCGAAAACGGGCTGCTCGACCCGCTGCCGCTGCAATACGTCCACTTCGTCTGGCACCTGGTCCAAGGCGACTTCGGCACCAGCGTGATCACCAAGCAGCCGGTCGGCGACACGATCGCGACGGCGCTGCCGCTGACCGTGCAGCTGACCCTGCTCGGCCTGGTCATCGCGCTGGTGACGGCGCTCGTGCTCGGCGTGACGTCGGCGCTGTACCGCGACCGCTGGCCGGACAAGGCGATCCGCGTGGTCACCCTGGCCGGGGTCGCCGCGCCGGCGTTCTGGGTGGCACTGCTGCTGGTCCAGTGGCTGGCCGTCGGCCAGGGCCTGTTCCCGACCAGCGGCTACGTCAGCCCGGCCGACTCCTTCGGCGGCTGGCTGAACTCGCTGACGCTGCCCGCGGTCTCCCTCGCCCTGCCGGTGGCCGCGCAGCTGACCCGGGTGATCCGGACGTCGATGGTCGAGGAGCTGGACAAGGACTACGTCCGCACCGCGCGCGGCGGCGGCCTGCCGCCGGTGGTCGTGGTCGGGCGCAACGTGCTGCGCAACGCCCTGGTCACGCCGCTGACCGTGCTCGGCCTGCGGGTCGGCTACCTGCTGGGCGGCGCGGTCGTGATCGAGACGATGTTCGCGCTGCCGGGGATGGGGCAGAACATGATCCAGGCCGTCACCGACGGCGACACCGCCAAGGTGCAGGGCTTCGTCATCACGATCGCGATCGGGTTCGTGCTGGTCAACCTGATCGTCGACGTTCTGTACCTGATCGCGAACCCGCGCCTGCGGAGCCACGCGTGAGGCGCCTGCGCGCGGCCTGGCCCGCGCTCGCGATCCTCGGCGTCCTCCTGCTGGTCGCCGTGCTCGGCACGCTCGTCGCGACGCACAACCCGGACGCGCTCAGCACCGACACCGGCGGTCCGAGCGGTGCGCACTGGTTCGGCACGGACACGTCGGGCCGGGACATCTTCTCCCGGCTCGTCGCCGGCACGCGCTGGTCGCTCGCCATCGGCCTGGGGGCGGTGGCGCTCGCGCTCGTGTCGGGGGCGGTGATCGGGGCGTTCGCCGCCACGTCGCACCGCCGGGTGGACGCCGTGGTCATGCGCGTGCTGGACGTCGTCATGGCGTTTCCCGGCATCGCGCTGGCCGCGGTGCTCGTTGCCGTGTTCGGCCACGGCATCCTCGTGCTGATCCTGGCCATCGGGTTCCTCAACACGCCGCCGGTGGCGCGGGTGATCCGGGCGAATGTCCTGGCCCAGTACGGCGAAGACTACGTCGCCGCGGAGCGCGTGATCGGGGCGAAGCGGTTCTTCGTGCTGACCCGGCACGTCGCGATCAACTGCGCGGCGCCGGTGCTGGTGTACTGCACGGTCACGGTGGCCGACGCGATCGTGTTCGAGGCGTCGCTGTCGTTCATCGGCGCCGGCATCCAGCCGCCGGACCCGTCGTGGGGCTCGGTGCTCGCCGACGGCAAGGACCTGGTGCTGACCGGCGGCTGGTGGGCGACGCTGTTCCCCGGCCTGCTCATCCTGGTCACGGTGCTCGCGCTGAACATCCTGTCCGAGCGGATCTCCGACGCCTGGGCCGCGCCGTCGGCCCGCGCCGTCAAGGCGGCCGAAGTCGCGAAGGCGGTCGCGAAGCGGGAAGACGCCGACACCGCGCCCGTCCTGCCCATCGCCGGCCTGCGGGAAGCGGGGGAGCGGCTGGCCCGCACCGCCCGGTCCCTCGACCACCGCGAGACGGTCCTGGAGGTCGACCGGCTCAGGATCGCGTTCCCCGGCCGCCACGAGGGAGTCGACGTCGTCGACGGCGTGTCCTTCAGCGTCCGCGCCGGGGAGGTCCTGGGTCTCATCGGCGAGTCCGGGTGCGGCAAGACGCTCACGGCGTTGTCGATCCTCGGCCTCCAGCCGGCGACGGCGCAGGTGTCCGGCCGGATCCGGTTCGCCCAGCGGGACCTGCTCGCGCTGCGCCCGGGCGAGCGCCGGCGGCACCTCGGCCACGACATCGCGATGATCTACCAGGACGCGTTGAGCTCCCTCAACCCGGCGATGACGATCCGTGCCCAGCTCAAGCAGTTCACCCGCCGCGGCGGCACCCGCACCCCGGCCGAACTCCTGGAACTGGTCAACCTGGACGCGGAACGGACGCTGCGCGCGTACCCGCACGAGCTGTCCGGCGGCCAGCGCCAACGCGTGCTGATCGCGATGGCGCTCTCGCGAGACCCGAAGCTGATCGTCGCCGACGAGCCGACGACGGCGCTCGACGTCACCGTCCAGGCCCAGATCATGGCGCTGCTGCTGCGGTTGCAGGAGGAGCTCGGCTTCGCGCTCGTCCTCGTCTCGCACGACCTCGCGCTGGTGTCCGAGATCGCCGACCGCGTCGTCGTCATGTACGGCGGCCAGGTCGCCGAGCTGGGTGCCACCGCCGAGGTCGTCGGCTCGCCCCGGCACCACTACACGCGCGGCCTGCTCAGCGCGGTGTTGTCGCTGGAGGCCAGCGAGGCCCGGCTGACCCAGATCAAGGGCGTCGTCCCGGCCCCGGCCGAGTTCCCGGCGGGCTGCCGCTTCGCCGAGCGCTGCCCGGCGGCCCGCGCCAAGTGCCACGACGAGACCCCGGTCCGCTTCGGCGAGCCGGTCGACCACCTCGTCGCCTGCCACTTCCCGGCGGTCGACGTCGCTCGCGAGAAGGAGGTGACGGCGTGAACCTCCTGGAGCTCGACGGCGTCCACGTCGTGCACAAGATCCGCGGCCGCGGCCTGTTCGGCCACGACCACGTCTACGCCCTGACCGACGCCCACCTGGTCGTGAACCCCGGCGAGACGATCGGCGTCGTCGGGGAGTCCGGCTGCGGGAAGTCCACCCTGGCCAAGGTCATCGTCGGCCTGCAGCGCCCGACCGCGGGCAC
This sequence comes from Amycolatopsis sp. NPDC051106, assembly GCF_040682775.1. Classification (NCBI taxonomy): domain Bacteria; kingdom Bacillati; phylum Actinomycetota; class Actinomycetes; order Pseudonocardiales; family Pseudonocardiaceae; genus Amycolatopsis; species Amycolatopsis sp. NPDC051106. The sequence continues at coordinate 44,198 of NZ_JBFBBQ010000058.1, forward strand.
GGTCCGGTTCCGCGGGAAGCCCCTCGACGAGGGATCCGGCCGCGAGGTCGGCATGGTTTTCCAGGACCCCTCGACCGCGCTCAACCGGCGGCTCGCCGTCGCCAAGATCATCCGCGACCCCCTCGACGTGCACCGCGTCGGGACGCCGGCCGAGCGCGACGAGCGTGTCCGGGAGCTCATGGCGCTGGTCGGCCTGCCCGCCAGCGCCGCCGACGCGGTGCCCGGCCAGCTCTCCGGCGGCCAGCGTCAGCGCGTCGCCATCGCGCGGGCCCTGGCCCTGCGGCCCGCGCTGCTGGTCGCCGACGAGCCGACGTCCGCCCTCGACGTCTCGGTCCGCGCCCAGATCCTCAACCTGCTGCTCGACCTGCGCGAACAGCTGGAACTGGCGATGGTCTTCGTCTCCCACGACATCCAGACGGTGTCGAAGATGAGCGACCGGATCGTCACGATGTACCTGGGCCGGATCGTCGAGGAGGCGCCGGTGGGCGCCGAGGCCCGCCACCCCTACACGCGGGCGTTGTTCTCCGCGACGCCCAGCCTGCTCCACCCGGCCGAGCCGATCGTGCTCACCGGGCCGGTTCCGTCGGCGACGCACCCGCCGAGCGGCTGCCCGTTCCGCACCCGCTGCCCGAAGGCGACCGGCGAGTGCGCGGCCGAGCTACCCGCGCCGGCCACGGCCGGCGGGGGCCACACCTACCGCTGCATCCATCCCGAGATCCCTGCCGGAGTGAGCGCCTGATGCCGAAGTTCGCCGGAATCGTCCCGCCGCTGTGCACGCCGTTCAACGACGACTTCAGCGTGGACACCGACTCGCTGCGCCGCCACGTCGAGTTCCAGCTCGACGCCGGTGTGCACGGCGTCTTCGTCCTGGGCTCCTCCAGCGAGGTCGCCTTCCTGCCCGACGCCCAGCGCCGCGTCGTCGTCGAAACGACGGTCGACCAGGTCGCCGGGCGCGTCCCGGTGCTCGCCGGCTGTATCGACATGACGACACTGCGGGTCGCCGAGCACATCAAGGCGGCCGAAGCCGCCGGGGCCGACGCCGTAGTCGTCACCGCGCCGTACTACACGCGGACGCACGTCGCCGAGGTCGACCGGCACTTCCGGCTGCTGCACGAAAGGACGGCGCTGCCGATCGTCGCCTACGACATCCCGGTCGCGGTGCACACGAAGCTCGACGGCGGGATGGTCCTCGACCTGGCCACCGACGGCGTCCTCGCCGGGCTCAAGGACTCCAGCGGTGACGAAGCCGCGTTCCGGGCCGTGCTGCTCGGCAAGCGCGAACGCGGCCTCGACTCCTTCGCGGTGTTCACCGGCTCCGAACTCGTCGTGGACGCGGCCCTGGCGATGGGTGCCGACGGCGCGGTCCCGGGCCTCGGCAACGTCGACCCGGTCGGGTACGTGCTGATCCACGACCACTTCAAGTCCGGCAACCTCGCCGCGGCCCGCCGCGAGCAGGAACGACTGCTGAAGCTGTTCTCGATCACGTCGGTGGCGCCGCCGAGCCGGATGGGCCGCGGCTCGGCCGGGCTCGGCGCGTTCAAGGCCGCGATGAAGCTGCGCGGCTTCATCGACAACGCCGTCATGGCGCCGCCGCAGCTTCCCCTCGACGACGAGGAGTTGCTGCGCATCAAGGAAAAGCTCGCCGAGGCGGGCCTGCTCTGATGGTCAGACCGTCCGGCAGGTGAGCTGCGGTCGTGCGGTGGCGTCGCCTTTGCCGGTGACCGCGTTGAAGCCGAACGTCGTCGAGCCGCCCGCGTCGAGTTTCGCGTTCCAGTCCGCGTTGTCCACGGTCACCGTCGTGCCCTCGACCGTGAACGTCCCGTTCCACAGGCCCGCGATGTGGTGCCCGTCGGGGAGGGACCAGCGGACGCTCCAGCCGCGCAGGCCGGCGCCGTGGTCGTTGCGGACCGTCACCTGGACCTGGTAGCCGCCCGGCCACGACGTCGTCACCGCGTAGCTGGCCGAGCAGCCCAGGTCGGCCGGAGTGGTGGTCACCGGGGGCGAGGTGACCGGGGGCGTGGACGACGCCGGCGCGGCGACCGGGGTGTTCCCGTCCGGCACGAGCGCCGTCCCGATCACCACGCCCAGGGCCAGCAGGACGGCTCCGGCCGCGGACGCCAGCACCGCCCGCCGGCGCGGGCGGGGGAGGCGGACCATGCGCGTTTCGGTGCGGGGGCGGGGACGCGGCGGGGGCAGCGGACGGCCGCCGGTGACCGCCTCGAACAGCTCCTGGACCTCCGCCATCGACGGACGCTGCGCCGGGTCGCGCTGCAGGAGCCGGCCGAGCGCTTCGGCGAGCGGGCCGCTGTGGCGCGGCGGGATCGGCTCCTCCCGGGCCACCCGCAGCAGCAGGACGATCGGGTTGTCGTCGTTGCCGAACGGCGGCATGCCCTCCAGCGCGCGGTAGAGCGTCGCGCCGAGGGAGAACACGTCGGCCGGGAAACCGGCTTCGCCGCCGCCGGCGACTTCGGGGGACAGGTAGGCCGGCGTGCCCGCGATGAAGCCGCCGCCGGTCACGGTGCCTTCGCCGGTGGCGCGGGAGATGCCGAAGTCGGCGATCTTGGCGACCCCGCCCTCGGCGAGCAGGACGTTGGCGGGCGTGACGTCCCGGTGCACGATGCCCTCGGCGTGCGCGGCGGCCAGCGCGGACGCGACCTGCACCGCGATGCGCGCGACCTCGTCGGCGGGCAGGCGCTCCCGGTCGAGCAGGACGTCGGCGAGGCTGCGCGACGGCAGGTACTCCATCACGAGGTACGGCTCGCCGCCTTCCTCGACGACGTCGTGCACGGTGATCGCGTGCGGGTGCCGCAGCCGCGCGGTCAGCCGGGCCTCCCGCAGCGCGCGCAGGGCGGCCTGGTCGCCGGCGGCCTGCCCGATCGCCGGGTCGTAGCCCAGCTGCTTGACGGCGACGACGCGGTCGAGCCGCTCGTCACGGGCACGCCAGACGACGCCCATGGCGCCCTGGCCGATCCGCTCGTCCAGCCGGTAGCGCCCGGCGATCAGCTGTCCTGCGTCGGTCACACGACCTCCCGGCCTTCCCCCGGAACACACGGATGCGGGGGACGATCGGTTCGAGCTTAACGACCCGCGGTCCGGGGCGCCGACGAACGCCGGGCACCGCGAATGACTCATCCCTGGCGCCGGAGGTCGCGAACGGGTCGTTCGCGACCTCCGGCCTGCCTGCCGACCACGCCGGGTCGTCAGGCGCCGGGCGCGTGCAGCTGGTCCCACGTCGGCACGTACGGCGTGAACCGCAGCGTCATCCCCGCCTCGGCCGGCAGCTTGTCGGCCTTGCGCGCGTTGCAGCTGCGGGACGCGCCCCCGCAGGCGGCGACCGTGTTGAGCCACGACGTCCGCGCGCCGCCGCGGCTGAGCGGCGTCACGTGGTCGATCGTCGTGGCCCGGCGGCCGCAGTACGCGCAGCGGTGGCCGTCGCGGGTCAGCACCCCGCGGCGGGACCAGCGGGGCGGCTGCGTATATCGCCACTTCATGACCACGTACCGCAGCAACCGCACGATCTTCGGGCGCGGGAACAACCCGTACGCGAGACCGTCTTCGGCCTCGTGGATCTCGGCGACGTGCCGCACCAGCATCCGGATGGCGTGCGGAACGGACACGGTCTGCAGCGGCTCGTAGCCGGCGTTGAGCACCAGTACGCGCATGGTGAACCCCTTTCGATGACGCGAAAGCCGCCCGTCGGCTGGTCCGGCGGGCGGCTTCTGCCTGGTGCACGTCATCGTCGCCGAGGGGCGCGACGTGCGTCAATCGTGTTTCACCGCAGGGGATGCGTGCGGAAGAACCGCCAGATGACCGGTGTCGCGTCGATGACCGCCGGCGTGGCCGAGTCGTTGTTCGGCCCGGTGCTCGGCCAGACGTGCCCGGCGCCTTCGACGCGGTAGTGCTCGAGGGTGCTCCACCGGTCGCAGCCGAGCCACTTCTGCGCGACCACGCCCCGGACCGGCGTCCACGAAACGGGTTCCGGGAAACAACCGTCCCTTGTGGACCAAGCCGCGAGCCAATCCGGGATCGCCGGCAGGCCCTTCGCCGGGTTGCCGGTGTAGGGGATGGTCGTGTCGGCGGTGCCGTGGAAGTCGAGGATCGGCGCCGGCCGGCTCGGGCGGCAGTCACCGCCCTGCGGGTAGAACGCGCCCGACACCGGGGCGAACGCCGCGATCCGGCCCGGCAGCCGGCAGGCCAGCACGCCGACGAACCCGCCGCCGTTGGACTTGCCGGCGGCGAAGATCCGGTCGTTGTCGACGCACAGCTCGCGCTGCAGCGAGTTCAGCAGGTCGCTGGTGAACAGGACGTCGTCGGCGGCCGCCGAGTAGGGCGCGCCGGTCCACGCCGACTCGCCGTCGGTGCCGATCAGGCCCTGCGGGTAGACCGAGATCGCGTCGAGGGCCGAGAAGCCGGACAGCTCCTCCTGGTACTGCGACGTGCGCTTGTGCCCGTGGAACGACAGGACCAGTGGGTACGCCCGGCGCGGGCTGTAGTGCGCCGGCAGGTGCACGGTGTACTCGCGCTCGAGCCCGCCGGAGACGACGTGCCGAGTGGTCGTCACCCCGGACGGCACGGGGGCGGCGCGGCCGCAGCCGGTGGTGCGCACGGGGTGGTCGACGACGCCCGCCGCGGCGGCGGGAGCGGCGAAGGCGGTGGTCAGGGCACAGGCCGCGGCGAACGCGGCCGCCCACCGGGGCAGGGGTCCGGGCACTCGATCCTCCTTGATCGGCAGCGGGGCGTGGCCAGCATCACCCCGCGACGCGGGACCCACCTACATTGCGTTCATAAAGTGCACGACCGGGTGAGCACCGGGAATGTCGGACCGCCTCGGTAGGATCGGCCTACTCGGCACCCCGCCCCGGAAAGGACTGGAAGTGACCACCCCGATCGAGACGCTCGAGTTCCAGTCGGAAGCGCGTCAGCTGCTCCAGCTGATGATCCATTCGATCTATTCGAACAAGGACACGTTCCTGCGGGAGCTCGTGTCCAACGCCTCCGACGCCCTGGACAAGCTGCGGCTGGAGTCGTACCGCGACAAGGACCTCGACGCGGACACCGGTGACCTGCACATCGCGCTCGAGACGGACCCCGCCGAGCGGACCCTGACGGTGCGGGACAACGGCATCGGCATGACGCGCGACGAGGTCGTCGCCCTCATCGGCACCATCGCCAAGTCCGGCACCGCCGACTTCCTGACCAAGCTCAAGGAGGCCAAGGACTCGGCGGCGTCGCAGGACCTGATCGGCCAGTTCGGCGTCGGGTTCTACGCGAGCTTCATGGTCGCCGACAAGGTCACGCTGGTGACGCGCAAGGCGGGCACCACCGAGGGCGTCCGCTGGGAGTCCACCGGCGAAGGCACGTACACGATCGAGCCGGTCGAAGACGCGCCCCAGGGCACCGCGGTCACCCTGCACCTCAAGCCCGAGGACGCCGAGGACCACCTCTACGACTACACGTCCCCGGCGAAGATCCGGGAGATCGTCAAGAAGTACTCCGACTTCATCACCTGGCCGATCCGCATGGCGGCCGAGGCCGGCGAGGGCGAAGAGCCGAAGACCGAGACCGTCAACTCGATGAAGGCGCTGTGGGCGCGCTCGTCGAGCGAGGTCACCGAGGCCGAGTACCACGAGTTCTACAAGCACGTCAGCCACGACTGGCAGGACCCCCTGGAAACGATCCGGCTGCAGGCCGAGGGGACGTTCGAGTACCAGGCGCTGCTGTTCCTGCCCTCGCACGCGCCGATGGACCTGTTCCTGCGGGAGCGCAAGCGCGGCGTCCAGCTGTACGTGAAGCGCGTCTTCATCATGGACGACTGCGAGTCGCTCGTCCCCGAGTACCTGCGGTTCGTCAAGGGCGTCGTCGACGCGCAGGACCTTTCGCTGAACGTCTCGCGGGAGATCCTCCAGCAGGACCGGCAGATCCAGCTGATCCGCCGTCGCCTGGTCAAGAAGGTCCTCTCGACGGTCAAGACGATGATGAGCGCCGACGCCGAGAAGTACGCGACGTTCTGGCGCGAGTTCGGCCGCGCGGTCAAGGAAGGCCTGCTCGACGACTTCGAGAACCGCGAGGCCATCCTCGAGATCTCGTCGTTCGCTTCGACGCACGACGCGGAGAAGCCGACTTCGCTGCGCGAGTACGTCGAGCGGATGAAGGACGGTCAGGAGCACATCTACTTCATGACCGGCGAGTCGCGGTCCGCGATCGAGAACTCGCCGCACATGGAGGCGTTCCGCGCCAAGGGCTACGAAGTGCTGGTGCTGACCGACCCGATCGACGAGATGTGGGTCGACGCGGTGCCGGGCTTCGACGGCAAGCAGTTCCAGTCGATCGCCAAGGGCCAGGTCGACCTCGAGTCGGACGAGGACAAGAAGGCCACCGAGGTCGCGCGCGAGCAGCAGAACAAGGACTTCGAGGGCCTGCTGTCGTGGATGGGCACGGCGCTGGGCGAGGACGTCAAGGAGGTCCGGCTCTCGTCGCGGCTGACGACGTCGCCGGCGTGCATCGTCGGGGATACGCACGACCTGTCGCCGACGCTGGAGAAGATGTACCGCGCGATGGGGCAGGAGCTGCCGCCGATCAAGCGGATCCTGGAGCTGAACCCCGAGCACGCGCTGGTCACCGGCCTCCGGGAAGCGCACACCGCCCGCCCGGACGACGCCGGGCTGGCCGAGACGGCGGAGCTGCTCTACGGCATGGCGCTGCTGGCCGAGGGCGGCGAGCTGGGTGACCCGGCCCGGTTCATCAAGCTCCTGGCGAGCCGCCTGGAGAAGACCCTCTGAGCCGGTGCCCGGGCGGGTCCGCCCGCCCGGGCAGCCCGGAACTCGCGTGATCGAAGCCGGAACTCGCGTGATTGAAGCCGTGACTCGCGTGATTGAAGCCGTGACTCGCGAGTTCCGCCTCCAATCACGCCGGATCCGGGCTCGAGCACGCGAGTTCCGGCCCGGATCACGCGGTCAGGGGGCCGCGTTCATCAGGTCCAGGGCGCTCTGCTGGCGCGCGGCGTCGGACTGGTCGAACGGGCCCGCCCACATCAGCCCGTAGGCGTCCGCGCCGGTGCGGTCGTTCGCGTACGCCGAGTTCGCCTGGCGCTGCAGGTAGCTCGTGTACGGACGGTCCGGCAACGCCGCGTTCAGCGCCGCCAGGTCCCGGGCGTAGACGCCCTTGAACGTCGGCCCGTCCCCGCCGCCGCCCCCGGCCGTCTCGCCCGGGTCGCGGAGGATGCCGCCCGGGTTCAGCGAGCCGTTCGTCGTCGACGCGTTCGCCATCGCGCGGGCCTTCGTCAGGAGGCTCGCGTCCCCCGTCGCGCGGTTCAGCTCGGTCAGCGCCGCCAGCGGCACGCCCTGGTTGTACGACCACACCGCCTGGCCGTTGTTCGCGCACGTCGACGTGGTCAGCCCGTCGTTGACCAGGTTCGAGCCGTTGATCATCCCGCTGCCGGCGAACCAGGTCCAGCCCGCCCGGGCCCGCGCCAGGTACACCGTGTCGCCCGGGATCCGGTTGTGCAGGGCCGCGTTCAGCTGGACGTACAGCGAGTTCGGGATGGCGTTCTTGTAGGTGCGGCTCGTGCTCCACCAGACCCCGCCGCCGCAGACGCCGTCCCAGTACGCGTACATGTGGTCGGCGTCGGCGCGCGCGGTGTTCAGGTACTTGCTGTCGCCCGTCAGGTCGTACGCGTCCACCCACGCCAGGCCCCACCAGCCCGTGTCGTCGAGGTAGTCGTTGCGGAACTGGCCGCCCTGGGCCCCGAGGTTCTTCGTGTAGGTGGTGTCGATCGCGTAGCGGTAGCTGCCCATCCCGCTGATCCGGGCGTTGTCGATGATCGCGGTCAGCGCGTTGGCCGAGTTCCACCAGCCGGTCGTGTCGAAGAGACCGGTGCCGAGGTTGTAGCGCTCCATCAGCGCGGTGGCGCCGGCGGTGCGCCGGTCCCAGGCGTTCCACGTCGGGCGCGCCCAGCCGGTGCAGGCGATGCTCCCCGAACCCGCGGGCTGCCCGCACGCCCGCAGCAGGCCGACGCCCTTGTTCGCCCAGTCGTCGGCGTTGTACATCAGGGTCCGCCAGCCGGTCGAACCCGACGGTGTCGCGGTGTCGCCCAGCTTGCTGCCCGACGCCCAGGTCCGTCCGGCGTCGAACGAGCGGTCCAGCCAGACGTGGTCGCCGGCCGCACCCCCGGTGATCGCCGCCCAGCCCATGTCGTCGCCGTCGTCGAGGTGCAGGGAGAGCCGCCGGCCACTGATGGACGCCGAAGCGCCTTCACGGTCGCCGGGGGAGAGGGCGGGATCCCTGGCGTCGCAGTACTTGTCGCAGATCGCCGCGAGCGGAGCGGCCGCGGCCGGGCTCGGGGCCGGTGTCGGCGTGGCCGCCAGGACCACGGTCAGCAGGGGGATCAGGAAGCTCATCTGTCACCTTCCGCGCTGAAGGGAGATGCTTCCATTCTCGGGCCCTAATAATATTGGTCCAGTCCTTACCAAGACAGGTTTCGGACAGGAAATCACGCACGTCGCTCGCAAGGGCGCGGGTTTATCCTGGCGACCGATGCGGAGGGAGCGGGCAATGGACGGCCAGCGGGTCTTCGCCGACCGCGAGCACGGCGGCCGGCGGCTGGCCGAAGAGCTGGTCCGCCGCAGCTGGTCCGCTCCGCTCGTGCTCGGCCTGGCCCGCGGCGGTGTGCCGGTGGCCGCCGTCGTCGCGCGGCGGCTCGGGGCCGAACTGGACGTCGCGGTGGCGCGCAAGATCGGCGCACCCGGCCGGCGCGAGTTCGGCGTCGGCGCGGTGACCCCGGACGGCCCGGCGATCTACGACGAAGCGATCCTGCGCGGGCTCGAGCTCACCGCGGCGCGGATGGCGCGGGCGGAGCGCCGGGAACGCGCGGAGGCGCGCCGGCGGCTCGAGCGCTACCGGGACGGCCGGCCCACCCCCGGTCTCGCCGGCCGGGACGTCATCCTCGTCGACGACGGGCTAGCGACCGGCGTCACCGCGACGGCGGCGCTGCGCGACGTGCGGGCCCGGAATCCCCGATCACTGGTGTTCGCGGCGCCCGTCGGCGCCCCCGGCGCGGCGGCGGGGTTGCGCAGCGAGGCCGACGACGTCGTCTGCGTGGCCGAACCGCCGGAGTTTCGCGCGGTCGGTCAGTGGTACGCGGATTTCCGCCAGACGAGTGACGAAGAGGTCCTTGACCTGCTGCTCCACCTGGGGGAGGACCGGGGTTGACCACGGAGGCGGTGGGGTACCACCCGGCCGGGGGTACCGACCGGAGGACAGGCTCGTGGTGATCGAACGGGACGGGCTCGGCGCGGCGGCGCGCGGGCTGAGACAGTACTTGCTGGCCGTCGCGGCCGAGCTGGACTCGCCCGCCTGGTTCTGCGAGGTGGACGTGCCCGCCACGGCGTACCTCGCGCTGGAGCAGCGGCTCCCGCGGTTCCCGGACCACGAAACGGCGCTGCTGTGGGACGAGCGCGACGGCTGGGCCGCCGCGGTGGAGTCGGCGGCCGGCGACGACGCGGTGGTGCTCGCGTACCTCGGCGAAGACGTGCTGCCGACGCCGGACGCGGTCGTGGCGTTTGTTCGCGGTCTCTACGGCGACGGCTATCCAGGGCAGCCGGACGCGCCGGACTTCCGGAGACCCGGGGCCCCGGACGGCTTCGACGAACGCCTCGCCACCTACGCGGGCGACGACGTCTGCCTGCCCGAGGGCCAGGCCTGAGTCAGCGCGCGAGACGAGCGCGCAGTGCCCGGCCGAACCAGGTGAACACCGGTTCCAGGTCCGGGAGCGGAGGCCGGCCGTTGATGGTGGCCACCAACTGCCAATACCGCGTGACGCGACGGTCGCCGGCGACCTCGAGCCGGTCAAGGATCCACCGCTGCAGCCGATCGTCGTCGGTCTTGCCGAACGTCTCGGCGTAGCGTGCGGTGAGCGTGGCGACCACGCCGCCGGCCTGCTCCGAGTCCGGGGCGATCCCCGCCGCGAGCGCTCGGCCGACTTCTTCGCGCACGGTCTCGGTCAGCTCGTGGTGCAGGCCGGTCGTGTCTCCGTCGGCGCGCTGGGCCGCCTGGTACTCGGCCATCCGCCGCACTGCGGCCCGGAAGTCGGTGTCCTGCACCAGCTCCACGAGCTCCATCCACGCCTCGACCTGTTCGGGGGTGGCGTCTTCGGGGAGCTCCGGCATGCTCGACCGCAGCAGCTCCACCATGGCCGGATTGGCGTCGACACCGCCGAAGGTGTCGTCGACGAAATCGTGGATGAAGCGGCGCCGTTCGGCGTCGGACAGGTTCACCAGCTTGTGCATCAGGTCCGTCTCCCGAGGGGTCGATTTCCGGTTCGCGACCGCCGCCAGCACCGCACGCCGCAGGCGCAGTGCCCGGATCTGCACGTCGAGGGCCGCCGCGTGCGCGGCGGCGACCTCGGGCAGCGTGGTCTCCTCGGCCAGCACGCGCCGGACCGTGGCGAGATCGATGTCCAGCGCACGGAGCGTGCGGACCAGTTCCAGCCGGGCCAGGGCGGCCACGTCGTACAGGCGGTAGCCGGCCGGGCTGTGACAGGTCGCCGGAACGATCCCCCGGTCGGAGTAGAACCGGATCTTCTTGACCGACAGCCCGGTCCGCGCGGCCAGCGCCCCGATCGTGAGGAGGTTCTCGTCGTCCATGCCCACAGCCTGCCGTCTCCCCCTGAGGGAGACTCAACTCGAAACCGTGGGTCAGCGCGGCGGCAGGACGCAGAACTCGTTGCCCTCCGGGTCCGCGAGCACGATCCACGGGTCGTCCGGCGGGTCGTCGAGGACCTTCGCGCCCAGCATCACCAGCCGCTCGACCTCCGCGCGCTGGTCGCCCTCGGCCGGTGCCAGGTCGAGGTGCAGCCGGTTCTTGCCCGCCTTCTCTTCGGGCACCGGCTGGAACAGCAACGCCGGTCCGTCGTCGAGCTCCAGCTGGTGGTAGGTCAGGCCGTGGGAGTCGGTCCAGGTCCGTGTCTTTCCCCGGCCCAGCGCCTTTTCCCAGAACTCCGCCAGCAGGTCCGGCTGACGGCAGTCCACCGCGACGGCCAGGATCCGCAGGGTCGTCACGGCTGCGCCACCACCCGGTTGATCGCTTCGGCGACCAGGTCCGGTTCGGAGACCGTGACCGTCAGGCCCGGGTGGCGGATCAGGCCCCACGGGTCGATGCCGGGCACCGGTTCGTGGAACCGCAGGCACACACCGCCTTCGGTGGTCGTGCCGAAGGTCAGGCCGCGGTCGGCGAGGGACAGCCGGACGCCGAGGCCGCGAAGCGCGCTGTACGGCCCGCTGACCTCGGCGCCGGCGATGTTGGCCAGCGGGGTCGAGACGAGCCACGGCCCGAGCCGGACGCGCAGGCCGTCGGCGTCCAGCTCGAGGCCACTGCGGGTGCCCAGCACGCGGCGAAGCCAAGGGAACCGCACGGCGAACTCGGCACGCAGGCGGTAGTGCACGACGACGGCGGGTCGCTCCGCCGCCGTCGCTTCACCGGTCGTCATGCGCCTCCGCCCATCGGCGGGACGTCCGGGTCGTCGTCGGCGGGACCTTCGGGGTCCCGCCACTCCTCGGCGCGGGACGGGCCGTTGCCCGCCAACGTCCCGCTCAGCTCGTCATCTTCGCGCGGCGAGTGCTGGTCGCTTTCGCGGTGCATGAGAACCCTCCTTCACGCGGCGTCTTGCCCGGCTACCCGCCGGCCACGAGCCGAAACCGCGCGGCCCGCGCGGGCGGCGGCGATCCCGAGCACCAAGCCTGCGATCGCGGTCAGCCCGTGCAGCCAGTTGTCGGCCCAGTTGAGGTTGATCGGGTCCTCCGGCGTGCTGAACGCCGTGGCGAGCACGCCGTAGGCGGTCATGCCGAGGAGACCGACGAACAGGACCCAGCAGTAGATGAGCGCGCCGGCGTGGCGGGTCGCGGCGAGGAGCCCGAGCACCCCGACCACGGTGTGGACGAGGTTGAGGACGACGCTCGAGCTGAAGAGCCCGATCACCTGGCCGGTCGTCACGTGGCCGACCGTCGCCGTTTCCGGCGTCAGCCACCCGGCGATCCCGAGCGCGAGGTACAGCAGCCCGAGGACGGCGGCGGCCGGGCGAAGCCAGGCCGGGGCCGGTTTTCGGGTGTCGGCGGACGACGACATGGGGGCCTCCTTCCCTCCGGGCGCGGATACCCGGGGTACCGGACGGAAAACGGGGGAATGGCGGGGGCCGGACGGCGGCGGGGGGTGCGGCCGGCGCGGTCGCCCCCGGCGCCCGGCCGGTCGCGCCCCGTCGAGCCCGCCATGGCCCAGGTGCTCAGCTGATCGACCGTTCCGGCTCGCGG
>NZ_JBFBBQ010000059.1:0-56415 GCF_040682775.1 Amycolatopsis sp. NPDC051106
GTCAGACGCACCGAAGGCCGCCTTGGGTGCGTCTGACGCACCGAAGGCCACCTTGGGGCGCTTGGAGACCGGGTCAGGAGGACTTCAGGACCGCGCGGTAGAGGGCCGCCATGTCTTCGTCGCCGTGGCCGGCGGCGACCGCGGCTTCCAGGTGGGACAGCACCGCGCGAGCTCCCGCCACGTCGACCTCGGAGCCCGCCGCCTCGACCACCAGCCTCGCGTCCTTCGCCGCCAAGCCGGCCGGGAACGACGGCGGGTACTCGCCCGACAGCATCGCGCCGCCCTTCACGTGCGCGTAGCCCACGTCGAGGCCGCCGCCCTTGATCGTCTCCAGGAACAGCGCCGGGTCCAGGCCCAGCCCCTGGGCGAGGCCGAGGCTCTCCGCCGTCCCGTTCGTCAATGCGAGCACCCACGCGTTCATCACCAGCTTCAGCCGGCTGCCGTTGCCCGCCGGGCCGAGCCACTGGGTCTTGACGGCGACCGCGTCGAACACCGGCGTGGCCGCGGGGCGGGCCTCCTCCGGCCCGGACGCCAGCACCTGCAGCTGAGCCTGCTCCGCGGGCGTACGCGTGCCGAGCACGGGCGCGTCGACGAACACCACACCCGCCTTTTCGGCCGCCGCCGCGAGCCGGTCGGTCCAGTCGAGGCCGACCGTGCTCATCTGCAGCCACAAAGTGCCCGAAGCGGGCGAAGCGGCTTCGAACGCCGAAGCGACCGCGGGACCGTCCGCGAGCATCGTCACGAGGATGTCCGCGCCGTCGGCCGCCGCGGCCGCCGAGTCCGCGACCGTCGCGACGTCGGCGAGGGGCTCGGCCTTCGCCCGGGTCCGGTTCCAGACCCGGACCTCGATGCCCGCCTTCGCGATGTTGGCCGCCATCGGCGCGCCCATGATTCCGGTTCCGAGAAACGCGACGCTCATGTCCCCATCGTGCCGAACGGCCGGGCGCCCCGCAGTCCGGTCAGTAGTCGCCGAGGAGGCAGAACGGGTGACCCGCCGGGTCGGCGTAGACGCGCCAGCCGCGGCCGTCGGGATCCGGGTCGAGCAGCCGGCCGCCGTGGATGAGGACCTGGTGGTGGGTCACGCGCATGTCGTCGACCTCGAAGTCGAGGTGGAACTGCTGGGGGTGGGCCGGGTCCGGCCACCGCGGCGGCTGGTGGTCCGCGGAGCGCTGGAACCCGAGGACCAGCCCGGCCACGTGCAGGGTCGAGAAGTCCTGGTCGACCCGCCACCGCGGGTCCGGCCGGTCCACCTCGCCCCCGAGCAGCTCCTGGTAGAAGTTCGCGAGCACGACCGGTTCCGGGCAATCCAGGACGATGCACTGCAGCGTCGCGGGCACGGGAGCGCCTCCTGCGGTCACGGCGGCCCGGTTCGTGGCCGCCTCAGGGCGCGAAGCTTACGAAACCCGTCGATCGCGGCTTTCGGGGGCCACGACGGTGATCAAGTGCCGAAGATTCCGCCGCCGGGGTCACTTTTCCCCGCGGATCGTCCGGCGCAGCTTCGGGACGCGCTCGGCGAGCGTGCGCTCGGCGCCGCGCTGGGTCGGCTCGTAGTAGTCCTTGCCGACCAGCTCGTCCGGGGGGTACTGCTGGGCCAGCACACCTTCCGGGACGTTGTGCGGATAGCGGTAGCCCTGCGCGTTGCCGAGCTTCTTCGCGCCCGCGTAGTGCCCGTCGCGCAGGTGCGGCGGGACGGTGCCGGCGAGCCCGGCCCGGACGTCGGCCAGCGCGGCGTCGATGCCGGTCACGACCGCGTTCGACTTCGGCGCCGTGGCCAGGTGGATCGTCGCCTGCGCGAGCGCCAGCCTGCCCTCGGGCATGCCGATGAACTGGACGGCGTGCGAGGCCGCGACCGCCGCCTGCAACGCCGTCGGGTCGGCGAGGCCGATGTCTTCGCTGGCGTGCACGACCAGCCGCCGCGCGAGGAACCGCGGGTCCTCCCCCGCCTCGATCATCCGGGCCAGGTAGTGCAGCGCGGCGTCCACATCGGACCCGCGGATCGACTTGATGAACGCGCTGATGACGTCGTAGTGCTGGTCGCCGTCGCGGTCGTAGCGCACCGCGGCCTTGTCCACAGTGGACTCGACGGTCGGCAGGTCGATCGTCTTCGCTTCGGTGGCCGACGCCGCGTCCGCCGCCGCCTCCAGCGCCGTGAGCGCCCGCCGCGCGTCCCCGCCCGCGAGCCGGACGAGGTGGGCGCGCGCGTCGTCGGTCAGCGTCAGTTCGCCGCCGAGGCCGCGCTCGTCGGCCAGCGCGCGCTCCAGCAGCCGGGTGATGTCGTCGTCGGTCAGCGGGCGCAGCTGCAGCACCAGCGAGCGCGAAAGCAGCGGCGAGACGACGGAGAACGACGGGTTCTCGGTGGTCGCCGCGACCAGCAGGACCGTGCGGTCCTCGACCGCGCCGAGCAGCGCGTCCTGCTGGGTCTTCGAGAAGCGGTGCACCTCGTCGATGAACAGGACGGTGTTCTCGGTGTTGTACTGCCGGCGCCGCCGCGCCTCCTCGATGACCCCGCGCACCTCCTTCACGCCCGCCGAGAGCGCCGACATCGCGACGAACCGGCGCCCGGTGGCGATCGAGACCAGGTTGGCCAGCGTCGTCTTGCCGGTGCCGGGCGGGCCGTAGAGCAGCACGGACGCCGGCGCGGCGCCTTCGACCAGCCGCCGCAGCGGGGCCCCTTCGCGCAGCAGGTGCTGCTGGCCGACGACCTCGTCGAGCGACCGCGGCCGCATCCGCACGGCCAGCGGGGAGCTCGCCGGATCCGCCTGCGTTTCGGCCGCGTTCGACGTCGTGCGCTCCGGCGGAGGCTCGACGTCGACGTTCACGGTGAAGAGCTCGTCCTGTGCCACACCGATGACGTTAACCGACGGCACCGACAGAACCCCTTGCCGCGGTCCCCGGAACGGCGCTACCGTCGTGGTGACTGGTTGACCGAAAGTGCGGTTCCGGTCAACAAGTCAAACGTTCAACGGATCAGCAGGTGGAGACGCATGAGCCATCCCAACCGCGAGCGCGCCGACCGCATCCTGGACGCGGCGGGCGAGCTGCTGCTGCGCATGGGCTACCGGAAGGTGGCGGTCGACGACATCGCGCGCGCGGTCGGCATCGGCAAGGGCACCGTCTACCTGCACTGGCGCAACAAGGAACTGCTGTTCCAGGCGCTGATGATGCGCGAGTCGGCCGACCTGACCGACGAGATCCTGGGCCGGATCAAGGCCGACCCGGCGATGATCCTCCCGCACCGGATGATCTCGGCGTCGTTCCTCGTCACCCACCGGCGGCCGCTGGTGATGGCGATGCTGCGCGGCAACGCCGACATGTTCGGTTCGCTCGGCGACCTCGCCCTGCGCAAACAGCAGGACGAGCTGCGCACGCAGTTCGAGGAAACGATGCTCCGGCACGGGCTGATCCGCTCGGACGTGCCGAACCTGACGTACGCGCTCAATGCGTCGACCCTCGGCTTCTACCTGGGCGACACGCTTTCCGACGAGTTCGCGGGCATTCCGCTGGAAGAGAAGGCGGACGTCCTCGCGTACATGATCCGCACCGCGTTCGAGCCGGCCGGGGAGCCCGATCCCGGGGCGGTCGCGGACGTGGCGGCGGACCTCGGTTCGGCGCTCGAGCAGCTCGTTTCGGGCTACCGGCAAGGGATCTACGCACACGATCCCACCAGGGCACCCGGCTGATCCCGGGGCCACACAGGGGAAGAAGGGGCGGACATGACCACCACTCAAGCGGACACCTGGGGACTCCACGAAGCCCAGTTCTGGCTGCGGGGGAAGCAGCCCGAGGAGCGCGTGCACCACGCGGAGGAGCTCGGGTTCTGGAACGTCTACGGGCACCCGGAGGCCGAAGAGGTCCTGCGCGACCCGGCGACGTACTCGTCGGACACCACCCGGCTGGTGCCGAAGGACATGATGCCCGACGTCGACCTCGAGGAGATGTCGGCGGGCAACCTGCTGCAGCTGGACCCGCCGCTGCACAACAAGATGCGCAAGCTCGTCAGCCGCGCGTTCACCCCGAAGGTCGTCGCGGACCTCGAGCCGCGCATCGCCGCGGTGACGAACGAGATGCTCGACGCGGCGGGCGGCGACGGCCGGCTCGAGCTGGTCGAAGACCTCGCCTACCCGTTGCCGGTGATCGTCATCGCGGAGCTGCTGGGGGTCCCCGCGAGCGACCGGCACCTGTTCAAGGGCTGGGTGGACAAGCTCTTCGACTCCTCGGAGCAGTTCTCGCTGAAGGAGCAGACGAAGGGCCGGGAGGAGGCGGTCAAGAAGTCCCTGGAGGGGCAGAAGGCGCTCGTCGAATACCTGGGCCAGCATGTCGACGAACGGCGGAAGCAGCCTCGGGAGGACCTGCTGACGAAGCTCGTCGAAGCCGAGCTAGACGGGGAGAAGCTGACCCGCAACGAGGTCGTCAACTTCGCCAACGTCCTGCTGCTGGCCGGGCACATCACCACCACGATGCTGCTCGGCAACGCGGTGCTGTGCCTGGACACGCACCCGGAGTGGGACGAGCGCGTGCGCGCCGACCGGTCCCTGGTGCCGCCGGCGATCGAGGAGTCGCTGCGGTACCTGTCGCCGTTCGCGGCGGTGGCCCGTGCGACCACGCGCGAGGTGGAGCTGGGCGGCGCGACCGTGCCCGCGGACCGGATGCTGATGGTCTGGGTGGCGGCCGCCAACCGCGACGACCGGGTGTTCGCCGAGCCGGACACGTTCAACCCGCTGCGCGACCCCAACCCGCACCTGGCGTTCGGCCGCGGCATCCACTTCTGCATCGGGGCGCCGCTCGCGCGGCTCGAAGGCCGGGTGGCGCTGAACATCCTGCTCGACCGCTACCCGGCGCTGCGCACGATTCCCGGTGAGCCGCCGAAGTTCCAGATCAACCCGAACATGACGGGTGTGCGGGAGCTGCCGCTCACCACGGCGTAGGCCGGTTGCGCCCTGGGCGAAACCCCTCGCCCGGGGCGCTTCCGTGCCCGAGGGTGGACCGATGAACATGGCGGTGCTCTCGGACATCCACGGCGTGCTCCCCGCGTTGGAGGCGGTGCTCGCCGAGCCGGACGTCGAAGCGGCGGACCGGATCGTGCTGCTCGGCGACATGCTCGCGGGCCCGATGCCGGTGGAAACCCTGGACCGGCTGCTGGCGCTGGGCTCGCGGGCGATCTGGGTGCGGGGCAACGCGGACCGGGAACTGGCGGCGTCCGCGCGCGGGACCGGGAAGTTCGTCCCGGACCCGATCTTCCCGTGGGCGGCGCGGCAGCTGCGGCCCGCGGATCTGCCGGTGCTCGACGCCCTGCCGCTGACGGTGTCGCTCGACGGCGTGCTGTTCTGCCACGCGACCCCGCGCGACGACACGGAGATCGTGCTCGTCGACAGCCCGCTCGAACGCTGGGCGGAGGTTTTTTCCGGGGTGGCCGAGGAGACGGTCGTCTGCGGGCACACGCACATGCCGTTCGTCCGGCTCGCCGACCGGCGGCTGGTCGTCAACCCCGGCAGCGTCGGGATGCCTTACGGCGCAACGGGTGCGCACTGGGCCCTGCTCGGCGACGGCGTCCAGCTGCGGCGGACGTCGTACGACGTCGAGGAGGCGTGCCGCTTCCTGACCGCGCGGTCGGGTTATCCCGGCATCGAGGCTTGGGCGGACTACTTCGTCCGGAACCCGGCTTCGGACGCGGAGGCGCTGCGGGTGTTCAGCGGGCGCGGAACGAGTTCCACATGATGACCGCGGCGTAGGGCAGGAATTCGCGGCCGCGGCGCCAGAGCCACGGGATCCCCTTGAGCACCAGCCACCCGACGTGCCCGGCGGCGCTGGGCTCGACGCCCCCGCCGCAGGTGAGGCTCACCGGCTCGGGAACGGCGAAGCCGGCTTCGGCGAGGAGGCCGGTGAAGCCGTCCGCGAGCAGGCGGTGGCCGAGTTCGGAGGGGTGCAGCCGGTCGACGCTCCACACCGCCAGGTCGTAGGCGCCGGGGAGCCGGTCGAGGTCGAGGCAGGGCACGCCCTCGCGGGCGACGACCTCGTCGATGGCGGCGTTCAGCTCGGCGACGCGGGCACTGAGGGCGCGCTTGAGCGACGGCGGGAGGCGGAAGACCTTGCTGTGGTCGTGGAACCGGACCGGGACGACGGTGGTGTTCACCTGGCGGAGCCGCTGGATGACCTCGGTGAGGTCGCCGGCGACGCGGGCGGCGTCGAAGTCCGGGCGCAGGGTGTCGTTCATACCGGCCACGACCAGCGCGACATCCGGCCGGTGCGCGACGGCGACGGGCACCTGTTCGGTGAGCACGCACCGCATCCGGGCGCCGGCGAAGGCGGGGTTGAGGTAGCCACCGGCGTCGACCCCGAGCGCGGCGGCGACGAGCGGGCCGACGCCCCGCCAGCCACCCCGCCCGGGCAGCGGATCCCCGAGCCCGACGGCGGTGGAGTCCCCGAGCACGACGAGCCGCCGGGCACGCTTGAGCGGCTCACACGGCGGCACGGCTGCGAGCGGGGGCACGGCCGCGAGCGGGGGCGCGGGCGCGGGGCGGCTCGGGCGGGAGGGTTCGGGGGTGACTTCGACACTCATCACGGTCACGCCCACGACCATCGGCCACGGAAGCTCACTTGCGGTGAGGACGAGGTAACACGCCCGCGACCGGGCGCCTAATTCTTGACGCTCACCTCACAGGCGCCGGAAAAGTCCTGTTCGCGGCGACGCCGCCCCTGCGAATCCGCTGGCTACGCGCGGTCGGCCGAGGCGCCGGCGGTGCTCAGGAAGGCCGGCGGGGGCTCGAGGCACGGCGGCGATGCCGTGAATGACTCATTCACCTCGTCCGACGACATGCATGAGTCATTCAAGACGTCCGGACTGCCACCACCGCGCCCCAGCCTGTTACCCGCTTTCAGCGGCAGAGCCGCACACCCCGCCCCGAAAAGCAGCCCCCGCCCGTCCCTGGGGGCCGGCCCCGCCTCCAGCGTATCGGCGAGGCCCGACGAAAAGCCGGGAAAGGCCGAAGCCGAGCCGACCTGTCCACATCACGGCCGACCTGTGGACAGCCGGCCGGACTCAGCGGAAAGCCGGGTAGAACGCCAGGTCGGCGTGCGGTCCCAGCCGCGCGGCCAACGCCGCCGCCACCCTCGCCGCGAACTCCGAAACCGCCGTCATCCGGACGTACCCCGCGTGCCTGGCCAAGTCCCGCCACCACGTCACCAGCGCCGCCTCGCGGCTCACCGGGGCGGCGTGCCGGGACAGGTCCAACGACCCCAGTTCCTCGCCCGTGAGGACCCACACCCGCAGCAGCTCGCTGATCGTCAGGTGCTTGGCCAGGACCTCGTCGTCGGCCAGCGCCGGCCAGACCCCCACCACCTCCGCGCGCCACGCCGCGATCATCGCCTCGCTCATGCCCGCCGGCAGGGCCAGCGCGTCCGGCCAGCTCGCGAACGGCAGCCGCAGGTGCGCCGCGTCGACCAGGGCCGAACGGACGCGGCCGAACTCGAAGTCGAGGAAGCGGACGCTCTCGCCCGTCACGAGGTTGTTGTCCGGGCTCAGCTCCACCGGGCTGAACGCGCGGAACCCGGCCGAAGCAGCCTGCTCCCGCGCCGTCGCCACCTGTGCGAGGACCTCCTCCGGCGCCGGGATGCCCAGCCGTTCCTGGATCACCGCCGGCACGCGGTCGTACGGCTCGTCGCCGCCCGGATCGGTCTTCGCCGGGCCGCCGAGGCGCCGCAGCAGCGCGTTGAAGTCGGCTTCACGCCCCGCCGTGCTCGCGTGCAGCCGCCCCAGTGAACGCGCCCACGACAGCAGCGCGCGCTCGGCCGCCCGGGAATCCCGGGCGTAGAGCTTGTCCTCCAGTGTCGGCGTGCGGCCGAGGTCCTCCAGCACCAGCACGCGGGCGCGGCCGTCGTGGGCCAGCAGCTCGGGGCACATCCGCTCGTCCGGCGCCAGCGCGGTGAACAGCTGGTAGCTGACCGCCTCCTGGGCGAACGGGTCGGCGCCCGAGGACGGCTGGTCCGGGTAGTGCTTGATGACCAGCGTGCGCGGCAGTGCGAAGGACGACGACACCACCCTCGCCCGGACCACCGTCGCCGGCCCGCTCCCCGCGAGGTCTTCGGGCGCGACCAGCGTGATCGCACTCCCGAACCGGCGCGAGAGAACGGACTCGCCCGCCGCGACCGCCGCGGCGATGGCGAGGTGCTCGGCTCCTGCCCCGACCCCAGCGTCGCCGGTGGAGGAGGTGTCGACTGTCATTGTCACCGACCCTACTCGTGACTGAGCAACCATGACTACTGACATCCGGACAAGAAGTCGCATCCGGCCCAGGCGGGGTTCATCCCCGTGAAAGCGGACGCATCCCCACCGGTGAACGTTGCCCATTCCGGCGCACGATCAACACAATGGCCGCAGCTGCAACGATTCCGAGAAGGTTGACCAGCAGCTGACCCACCGATTGGACGCATCGGTTCCACTCCCCCGCCACGGCCGCCACGACCGCATACCCCGCAGCCGGCACCGTGGTCACGGAGATGAACACCCCCACCAAGGCGGCCGACTTCGCCGACGTCATGGCGAGCATCCCGGCCGCTCCGGCCAGCATCGCCACAACCAGCGACGGTACGCCGACCGAGAACACGAAGTCGACCTCGCTGTGCCGCTTCAGCTCGAACGCCTGCGCGCCGAAGACGTCCGTCACGCGCACCAGCAGCGCGCCGCCCAGCGTGACGACCATGGCCAGCGGGAAGCCGATCGCCAGCGCCGCCCCCGCGAGCCGGACGAGGTCCCACCGCCGCAGCACCACCCCGACCGCGAGCGCGGCGAGGGGCCCGAACTCCGGGCCGACGACCATCGCGCCGACGATCGTCACGGCGGAATCCGTGAGCACGCCGACCGCGGCGAGCAGGCAGGCGATCGTGAGGAACGCCAGGAACGTCACGTTGAGCCGCGACTCCTCGCCGGTGCGGGACAGCAGTTCCTGCCACACCACGGCGTCCGCGCCCTCGCCCGGCGCCTTCTCCTCCGCGTCGTCGGCGGCGTCGGACAGCGCGGTGTCGATCGCTTCGAGCGTGATGCCGCCGGTGTGGTCGAGCTCGAGCACGCACAGCGCTTCGACGATTTCGTCCGCCGCTTCGCGCGCGATGTCGGCCTCGACCAGGTCGCCCTCGGGCGACACGGCCACGCCGCGGTGCACGATCAGGTGCGCTACCCCGGCGTGGGCCCGCAGGATGTCGAGCGCCTGGGCGGTCTTGTCCGGCGGGCACACGGCCCTGAGGTGCAGCACTAGTTCTGCGGGGGCGCGGCCGGCTTGGCGTCGATGCCGGCTTCCTTGCGCTGCTGCGCCGTGATCGGCGCCGGCGCCGCGGTCAGCGGGTCGTAGCCGCCGCCCGTCTTCGGGAACGCGATCACGTCCCGCAGCGAGTCGGCCTTGGCCAGCAGCATGACGATGCGGTCCCAGCCGAACGCGATGCCGCCGTGCGGCGGCGGGCCGAAGGCGAAGGCGTCGAGCAGGAAGCCGAACTTCTCCTGCGCCTCCTCCTCGCCGAGGCCCATCAGGCTGAAGACGCGCTTCTGGACGTCGCCGCGGTGGATACGGATCGAGCCGCCGCCGATTTCGTTGCCGTTGCAGACGATGTCGTAGGCGTAGGCCAGGGCGTTGCCCGGGTCCTGCTCGAACTTGTCGATCCACTCCGGGGTCGGCGAGGTGAACGCGTGGTGCACCGCGGTCCACTTGCCGGAGCCGACGGCGACGTCGTCGCCGATGTCCTCGACCGGCGCGAACAGCGGCGCGTCGACGACCCACACGAACGACCAGGCGTCCTCGTCGATCAGGCCGAGGCGCTTGCCGATCTCGTCGCGCGCGGCGCCGAGCAGCGGCTGCGTGCTCGAGGCCTTGCCCGCGGAGAAGAAGATGCAGTCGCCCGGCTTCGCGCCCGCGGCGGCCGCGACGTTCTCGCGCTCGGTCTCGGACAAGTTCTTCGCGACCGGGCCACCGAGCGTGCCGTCCTCGTTCACGAGGATGTACGCGAGGCCGCGGGCGCCGCGCTGCTTCGCCCACTCCTGCCACGCGTCGAGCTGGCGCCGCGGCTGCGAGGCGCCGCCGGCCATCACGACCGCGCCGACGTACGGCGCCTGGAACACGCGGAACGGCGTGTCGGCGAAGAACTCCGTCATGTCGGTGATCTCGAGGTCGAAGCGCAGGTCCGGCTTGTCCGAGCCGTACTTGGCCATCGCCTCGTGGTAGGTGATGCGCGGGATCGGCCGCGGGATCTCGTGCCCGATCAGCTTCCACAGCGCGGAGACGATCTGCTCGCCGATGGCGATGACGTCGTCCTGCTCGACGAAGCTCATCTCGATGTCGAGCTGGGTGAACTCCGGCTGGCGGTCGGCGCGGAAGTCTTCGTCGCGGTAGCAGCGCGCGATCTGGTAGTACCGCTCCATGCCGCCGACCATGAGCAGCTGCTTGAACAGCTGCGGCGACTGCGGCAGGGCGTACCAGGAGCCGGGCTTGAGCCGGGCCGGGACCAGGAAGTCGCGGGCGCCTTCCGGGGTGGAGCGGGTCATCGTCGGGGTCTCGATCTCGACGAAGTCCTGGGCGTGCAGCACCTCGCGGGCGGCGCGGCTGACCTCGCTGCGCAGCCGCATGGCCGCGGCCGGGCCGCTGCGGCGCAGGTCGAGGTAGCGGTGCTTGAGGCGGATCTCCTCGCCGACGTCGACCCGGTCGTCGATCGGGAACGGCAGCGGGGCGGCCTCGGACAGCACCTCGAGCTGGGTCGCGAGGACCTCGATCTCGCCGGTGGGGATCTCGGCGTTCGCGTTGCCCTCGGGGCGCTTCGCGACCTCGCCGACGATCTTGACGCAGAACTCCGAGCGCAGCGCGTGCGCGCGCTCGGCCATCTCGCCCTCGCGGAAGACGACCTGGGCGACGCCGCTGGCATCACGCAGGTCGATGAAGATGACGCCGCCGTGATCGCGCCGCCGGGCCACCCATCCGGTGAGGGTGACGGTCTGTCCGGCCTGCTCGGCACGCAGGGTGCCGGCGTTGTGAGTGCGGAGCACTGCGACTGCTCTCCTTCGACAATGGGTTCTCGCTGCCCAGGAAGGCTAACGAACCACCCAGCGTACGACGTCGGCAGGCTTGGCTTGCGCAGTGGTCAGAGCACGTACTTCGGCCGGGCCTCCAGCGCGGCGACCAGCCGGTGGGCCTGGGCCAGGTAGGCGGCGACCTGGTAGATGCGCCCGCCGGGGTGCGAGACCACCCAGCCGGCGGCCGCCGTGGCCGAGGCGAAGAACGGCTGGCCGGCGCAGGCCATCGCGTCGGCGCGCTCGAGCCCGAAGCCGAGGTCGACGGCGGCGACGACGGCCGTCGGCGGGTCGGCCTGCACGATCGCGTGCTCGGTGAGCTCGATCTGGATGCGGGTACCGGTGACCGGGCAGGTCGCGGCGGCGTGCACGCGCTCGCCGGTGGCGATGGCCAGCAGGAACATGTCGACGGTGCCGTCCGGGCCGGCGCCGAGAGTGCCTTCGGCCGGCTGCAGCCGGTGGTGGGCACCGCGGGGTGCGGGGCCGGTGCTGACGAGGTCGCGGTGCAGGGTGAAGCCGATCAGCTCGACGAGCCGGCGCACTTCGGCCGGCGTGACGCCGACGATCGCGGCCAGCCGCTCGACACCCACGGGGTGCCGGCCGGCCCGGGTCAGCTTCAGGGCGGCCCACGCGAGCCGGGCGGCCGCGACCCGGTCGGTCTGCGAGGTCGTCATCGCCGCTCTCCCTTCCGCATCGATCCCTTCGACGTTAGGCGTCGGCGAGGCCGGGCGACAACGACACGATCGGACATTTTTCCGCAATGCCGCGACACGGTGGCGCAATCGTGTCCGCACTACGGCGAACGGAGGAGTCCGGCCGTAGTCGGCGGCGTTCCGGGTGACGGCTTCACCCACACGGCGGCCCGGCGGATGATCACGGACCGCAGGGGTGGTTGTCCACAAAGGACCGATGCTGTAAGGCGCGGTCGCTCGGCGAACGCGGGCTGCCGGGGCCCGCACCGGGCTGGGGGCCGCGTGGCGCACCTGGGCCGCCGGAGGAGCCGCACCGAAGTTCGGGGCGGGCCGCCCCGCGACGAACCGCACCGGAGCTCCGAACGCCTGCGGGCGCTGTGCGGTCGCTCAGCGAACGCGGATTGCCCGGGCACGCGCCAGGCTCGGCCGCCTGGCGCACCCGGGCCGCCGGAGAGGCGGAGCCGCACCGAGGTCCGGGCCGCGCCACGAGCACGCGCCGCCCTGCGGCGGACCACGCCGGGACTCTGAACCCCTGCGGGCGTTCGGAGCGATCGCTCGGCGAACGCGGATTGCCGAGGCACGCGCCAGGCCGGGCCCGCCTGCGCACCTGGGCCGCCGGAGAGGCGGAGCCGCACCGAGGTCCGGGCCGTGCCACGAGCACGCGCCGCCCTGCGGGCGCTCGGAGCGGTCGCCGCTCCGGCGCTCGAGCCTGCACGGCGCTCCCCGCCGTCACAACAACCGCAACTGCTCCACCACCGGCGCTTCCACCAGCGGCTCAGGTACCGGCTCCGGGCTCCGCACCTCGTACCCCGTCTTGGGCGCCAGCCCGTGCCGCCGCAGCAATGGCGCCACCCGCTCCCCCAGCCGCTGCCGATACTCCTTCCGCACGTAACTCCCCCGCGCGTACAGCTCGCGGTAGCGCGGCACCAGCGCCGGGTACGTGCCTGCCAGCCACCGCCCGAACCACTCGCGCGCGCCCGGCCTCAAGTGCAGCGGGATCACCGTCGCGCTCGTCGCTCCCACCTCGGCCAGCTTCGCGAACAGCGCGTCGAGGGCCTCGGCGGAGTCGGTCAGCCACGGCAGCACCGGCGCCACCAGCACCGAGCACGGCAGCCCCGCGTCGCGGGCCTTGCGGACCAGCTCCAGCCGCGCCTGCGGGCTCGGCGTGCCCGGTTCGAGGCGGTGCTGCAGCTCGCGGTCGAGCAGCGCGATCGACACCGCCAGGCTGACCGGGACGTCGGCGGAGACGTCCCGCAGCAGCGGCAGGTCGCGCGCCAGCACGGTGCCCTTCGTCAGCACCGACAACGGCGTTCCGGAGCGGGCCAGCGCCGTGATGATCCCCGGCATCAGCCGGTAGCGGCCCTCCGCGCGCTGGTACGGGTCCGTGTTCGTGCCCATCGCCACGTGCTCGCGCTGCCACGACGGCCGTTTCAGCTGCGCCGTCAGCACCTCCGGGGCGTTGACCTTCACCACCACCTGCGTGTCGAAGTCGTGGCCGGCGTCGAAGTCCAGGTACGTGTGGGTGTTCCGGGCGAAGCAGTTGTGGGACACCATGCCGTCGGCGATGAAGTCGCCGGTGCCGGTGGTGATGTCGAACAGCGGCAGCTGCAGCCCCAGCGGCTCGATCGCCTCGACGCGACGGCGGCTCGCGCCGATCACCGCGCCGTCCAGCGACCGCTTCCACGCGACCGCGGGGTTGCTCACGTGCAGGAACCGCAGTACTTCGGCGGTCCCGCCCAGCAGCCGGACCTCCTGGCGGGCGGGGAACTTCGGCACTTCGTCGGTCTGGTGCGCGAAGCCGAAACGGGTGAGCGCGCCGGCGAAGGCTTCGGTGATCTCGGGTTCGTCGTGGGCCACGACGAGGACGCCGCGGCCGTAGTCGCCCGCGATGTCGAACAGGCCGGCGAGGAAGCCGCGCTGCCAGTGCGCGTCCGGGTCGGACGGGACCTGCAGGAACCCGACGGACGCGCCGAAGTCGGGCAGGTACTCGAGGGCGCGCGTGGCGGCGTCCGGTTCCGCGGCGAACCCGCCGGAGCGCAGCATCCCGCACAGGTAGCCGGCCCGGTACCCGAGCGTCTCGTCCGGCGTGGGCGCGAACCGGCCGACGCCGATCAGCTCGGCGCCGGTCTCCAGGTGCGGGCGCTGCGCGGCACCGAACTTGCTGCCGGTGACGTGCTTCCAGCCCTTGCTCGTGAGGAACCGGTGGTCGCCGCCCGCGACGAGCCGCGTGCCGTCTTCGAGCGTCACGCGGTAGGCGTCGCGCAGGGTCGTCCAGTGCGCTTCCACCCGGGTCGGCACCAGCCGCCGGGACGCGCCGTGGCCGCGGGTGCCGTAGATCCGGTCGCCGATCTTCAGTTCGGACAGCGCCCGGGTGCGGCCGTCGGCCATGAGGATCCGGGTGCCGCCTTCCAAGCAATACGTGCACGCGTGAGAACAGCCCCGGTACGGGTTGACGGTCCAGCCGAAGGGCACGCCGGACCCGGCGGGCACCTTGTTCAGCACCGAGCGGGCGTGCACCTCGTGAAAGGTGACGCCGTCGAACTCCGGTGACCGCACGGACCGCACCAGGCCTTCCAGCCCGGGCAGTGCCGGCTCACCCTCCCCCGCTCGCTGCCGATCCCATCGCACCGCGTCAGTCGAACATATGTTCTAGACGAGTGTCAAACCGGTTCGCCGCAGGCGAATCCGGGTGGTGCTGGTGTGACCGCTGAGGCGGTTCAGGACGTGAAGCGGTCCAAGGCACGGATCTTGTTGGTCGCGTCCAGCGCCGCGACCTTGTACGCCTCCGACAGCGTGGGGTAGTTGAACACCGCGTCGACGAGGTAGTCGACCGTGCCGCCGCAGCCCATCACCGCCTGTCCGATGTGGACCAGGTCGGTCGCGCCCGTGCCGAACACGTGCACGCCCAGCAGCTTGCGGTCCCTGGTGGACACCAGCAGCTTCAGCATCCCGTAGCTGTCGCCGGTGATCTGGCCGCGCGCCAGCTCGCGGTAGCGCGCGATGCCGACCTCGTACGGCACCGACGACGACGTCAGCTGGGCCTCCGTCGCGCCGACGTACGAGATTTCCGGGATCGTGTAGATCCCGATCGGCTGCAGCGCGCCGAGGCCGTTCGCCGGTTCGCCGAACGCGTGGTACGCCGCGAGCCTGCCCTGGTCCATCGACGTCGCCGCCAGGGCCGGGAAGCCGATCACGTCGCCGACCGCGTACACGTGCGGGACCTCGGTGCGGTAGTTCTCGTCGACCACGAGCCTGCCGCGCTCGTCGGCCGCCAGGCCCGCCGCGTCCAGGGCCAGCTCCCCCGTCATGCCCTGGCGCCCCGCCGAGTACATGACGCCGTCGGCCGGGATGCGCTTGCCGCTCACCAGCGTCGTGATCGTCGCGTCGTCGGACACCGCGACGTCCGCGACCTTCTCGCCGAAGCGGAACGTGACACCGAGGTCGCGCAGCTGGAACTTCAGCGACTCCACGATCTCGGGGTCGCAGAAGTCGAGCATCTGGTCGCGCTGCTCGACCACGGTGACCCGCGAGCCGAGCGCGGCGAACATCGACGCGTACTCGATGCCGATCACCCCCGCGCCGACCACGACGAGCGACGACGGGATCTGCTCCAGGCGCAGGATTTCGTCGGAGTCCAGCACGCGCGCGGCGTCGAAGTCGACGTGCCCCGGCCGGGCGGGCCGGGTCCCGGTGGCGATCACGATGTAGTCCGCGCTCAGCGTCCGCCGGTCGCCGACGTGGCGCCCTTCGACGACGATGGTGTGCGGGTCGGCGAACGAGCCGGTGCCGGCGATCAGGTCGACGTGGTTGCGCATCAGCTGCGCGCGCACCACCTGGACCTCGCGCCCGACGACGTGCTGGGTGCGCGCCAGCAGGTCGGCGATCGTGATGTCCTGCTTGACGCGGTAGCTCGCGCCGTACAGCTCGCGCTGGTTCATGCCGGTCAGGTAGAGCACCGCTTCGCGCAGGGTCTTGGACGGGATCGTGCCGGTGTTGACGCACACCCCGCCGACCATGTCGTGCCGGTCCACGACCGCCACCCGCTTGCCCAGTTTCGCCGCGGCGATCGCGGCCTTCTGGCCGCCGGGGCCCGAACCGATGACGATGAGGTCGTACTCGTGCTCGCTCACGACGTCGAGCCTGCGCACCCGGGCGCCCCGGCGCAACCCCCCGCCGGTGAAGATCCGCGCGCGAAGCCGTCTCGGGGCTAGCGTGGCCGGGTGCTGCGGGTGTCACTGCTGGGCGAGCAGGTGATCGCCGACGACGAGACCGGTGCCGTGCTGACGCGGTCGCCGCGCTCGGTCGCGCTCGTGGCCCACCTCGTCGTGCACGCCGGCCGGGCGCAGCCCCGGCGGCTGCTCGCCGGGCTGTTCTGGCCGGACTCCACCGACGCGCAGGCCCTGACGAACCTCCGCCGCGAGCTGCACCAGCTGCGCCGGGTGCTGGGCGACCCGCCCTCGCTGGCCGTCACCGGGCACGACCTGTCCTGGCGGGACACGCCGTCGAGCCGCGTGGACGTGCGGGAGTTCGACGTCGCCCGCCGGGCCGCGCTGGCCGCGACGGACCCGGGCGAAGTGGCCGCCCACGCGCGGACCGCCCTCGCGGCCTACCGCGGCGAGCTGCTGCCCGGGCTGGCCGACGACTGGGTCCTGGCGGCTCGCGCCGAGCTCGACCGCGAGTGCGTCGAGCTGTGCGACCTGCTCTGCCGGACGCCGGCGGGCGATCCGGCGGTCGCCCTCGATGCGGCCCGCCGCCGGATCCGGCTGCGCCCCCTGGAAGAGACCGGCTACCGGACGCTGATGGGGCTGCAGGCCGACGCCGGCGACCGGGCGGGCGCGGTGAGCACCTACCACCGGTGCGCGTCGGTCCTCGAACGCGAGCTCGGCGTAGTCCCGGCCGAGCCGACCCGCGCGGCGCTGCGCCGGCTGCTCGCGCGGCCGGACCCCGAACCCCGGCGGGCGGCGGCGCCCGGGCTCGTCGGCAGGGCCGCCGAGCTGGCGCGGCTCGCCGAGCGGTGGCGGGCGGCCGCGGCGGGCCGCGCGGGGATCGTCCTGGTGCGCGGGGACGCCGGCGTCGGCAAGACCCGCCTCGTCGCCGAACTCGCCGCGCTGGCCCGCGCGGAAGGCGCGGTCGTCGCCGTCGGACGCTGTTTCGGCAGCGCTGGCCGGGTCGCGCTGGCCCCGGTGGCCGACTGGCTGCGCACACCAGCCGTCCAGCGCGCGGCGACGTCGCTCGACCCGGTGTGGCGGACCGAGGTCGACCGGTTGCTGCCGGATGCACGCCCGCCCGCGCGCGGGCACCCGACGATCGACGCGTGGCAGCGCCTGCGGTTCTTCGAAGGGCTGGCCCGCGCGCTCACCGCCGGCGGGCGGCCCGTCCTGCTGGTGCTGGACAACGTGCAGTGGTGCGACGAAGAGACACGCGCGTTCCTCGCCTTCTGCCTCGGCCTGCTAGCGGACGCGCCGCTGCTGGTCGCCGGGACGCTGCGCGACGGCGACCACGACCCGGGCGTCGCGACCTGGACCACCCGGCTGCGCGACGACGGCAAGCTGACCGAGCTGCCGCTGCGCCCGTTCGACGCCGTCGGCACCGCGCGCCTCGGCGAAGCGGTGGCCGGGCGGCCGCTGTCCGAGCCGGACCGCGCGCTGCTGCACGCGGCCACCGGCGGGTTCCCGCTGTACGTCGTGGAAGCCTTGCGCACCCACGATTCTCCGCCGTCCGGCCGCCTGACCGGCGTGCTGCGGGCGCGGCTCGAGCAGCCGGGCCCGGCGGCCCGCGAGGTCGCCGGGCTCGCCGCCGCGGCCGGCCGGGACTTCACCCTGGAGCTGCTCACCGAGGCGAGCGACCTCGACGCGGACACCGTCGTCGACGCGGTCGACGAGCTGTGGCGCCGCCGGATCGTGCGCGAGTTCGGCGGCGGCTACGACTTCGCCCACGACCTGCTGCGCGAGGCCGCGTACCAGCTGGTCAGCCCGCCCCGGCGGTGGCTGCTGCACCGGCGGCTGGCCCAGGGCATGGAGCTGCTGCACGCCGACGACACCGACGCCGTGGCGGCGCAGCTGGCCGAGCAGTACGCCCGCGGCGGGCGGCCCGACCGCGCGGTCGCCCACTACCGGCGGGCCGCGGCCGTCGCCGCCGGGACGTTCGCCCACGCCGAAGCGATCCGGCTGCTTGAGGAAGCACTGGCCCTCGTCCGGGCGCGGCCGGCGAGCGCCAACCGCGACCGCGCGGAGCTCGCGGTCCTCGAAGCGCTCGCCGGGCCGCTCAACGCCCACCGGGGGTACTCCTCACCCGAGCTTCAGCACGTCCTGGAACGGTCGCTCGCGCTCGCGGAAACCTCGGGCAGCAAGGAGTCCGCGCTGACGGCACTGCTGGAACTGTGGTCGTCCCGGTTCGTCCAGGGCCGGACCGCGGAGGCGCACGAAGCGGCCGAACGCGCGTTGGCGCTTGTGGCGCCCGGGACGAGCGCCGAACAGGACGGCTCGGCGCACTTCATCCTCGCGGGCTCGTCGCTGCACCTAGGGCACGACCCGGGCGAGGCGCTGCGGCACTTCGAGCTGGGCGCGGACCGCACGCGCGGCGCGTCGTCGTGGCCGATCGGCACCCGGCCGGACGTGCACGGGCCGGCCTGGGCGGCGCACGCCCACTGGCTCCTCGGCCACGACGAGGCCGCCCTGGCGAGCAGCGCCGCCGCGGTCGCGCTGGCCCGGGAGATCGAGCAGCCCTACAGCCTGGCCATCGCCCTGGCGTACGCCGGCATCACCCACCAGCTGCGCCGCGACCGGCGGGCGCTGTGGGCAGCGGTCGCGGAACTGCACGCACTGTGCGACCGGTACGGCTTCGCCTACTACCGGGAATGGGCGCTGGTGCTGGGCGGCTGGTCCCGCGGCGGCGCGGCCGGGCTGGCCGCGGCCCAGGAGGGCGTCGCCCACCTCAAGGCCGAAGGGTCGTTCGCCCGGATGCCGTACTGGCTGTCGCTGGTCGCCGAGCTGTCGGGGCCCGAGGCGGCCCGCGCGACGCTGGACGCCGCGCTCGCCGCCGGGGAGGCGCGGGACGACCGCTGGTGGCTGCCGGAGGTGCTGCGGCTGCGGGCGGCCCACGACGCCGACCCGGTCCCCCGCCTGCGGGCGGCCGCGGAGCTGGCCCGCGCCCAGGGCAGCGTCGCCCTGCTGCGGCGTGCCGAGGCGGACCTCGGCGTCCGGCCGGCGCCCTGACCCGCGGCGAACGGACCGAACGCTGCGCGAACGCCGCGTGCCTACGTTCTCCTCGGGTAGGGGAAATCCGAGAGGGGCACCATGACCACCACTGCTCTGCCGCACGAGGAACTGGCCACCGCGCTGCGCGGCGACCTGATCACGCCGGCCGACCCGGGCTACGACGAGTCCCGCGCCGTGTACAACGCCATGATCGACAAGCGGCCCGCGGCGATCGCCTACTGCCGCGACACCGCCGACGTCGTCGCCTGCGTCCGCTACGGCCGGGCGCAGGGCCTGGACATCGCCGTGCGCGGCGGCGGCCACAACGCGGGCGGCCTCGGCGTCGCCGACGGCGCGCTGGTCATCGACCTGTCCGGGCTGCGCAGCACGACCGTCGACCCGGTCGGCCACACCGTCCGCGCCGACGCCGGCTGCACCTGGGGCGACGTCGACCACGCGACGGTCGCGTTCGGGATGGCGACGCCCTCGGGCATCGTCGGGTCGACCGGCGTCGCGGGGCTGACGCTCGGCGGCGGCATCGGCTACCTGGCCCGGCGGTTCGGCCTGACGATCGACAACCTGCTGGGCGCGGACGTCGTCCTCGCGGACGGCTCCTTCGTGCACGCTTCGGAGTCTTCGCACCCCGACCTGTTCTGGGCCCTGCGCGGCGGCGGCGGCAACTTCGGCGTCGTCACGTCGTTCACCTTCCGCTGCCACGACATCGGCGAGCGCGGCACGGTCATCGGCGGGCCGGTGCTGTACGACCTGGGCGACACGCCGGACGTGCTGCGCTGGTACCGCGAGCTGCTGCCGTCCCTGCCCGAAGAACTGAGCGGCTGGTTCGGCCTCCTGACGATCCCGCCCGCGCCGCCGTTCCCGGAGGAGCTGTGGGGGCGCAAGGCGTGCGGCATCATCTGGTGCTACACGGGAGCGCACGACAAGGCCGACGAGGTGCTGGCACCGGTGCGCTCGTTCGGTTCGCCGTTGCTGGTCGGCTTGCACGACATGCCGTACACGGCGCTGCAGAGCGCGTTCGACGGGCTGTACCCGGCGGGGCTGCAGTGGTACTGGCGGGCGGACGTGTTCCACGAGATCTCCGACGCGGCGATCGACATCCACCTGAAGCACGGCTCGGGACTGCCGTCGATGCACTCGTCGATGCACCTCTACCCGATCGACGGCGCGGCGAGCCGGGTGGCGTCCGGCGCGACGGCGTTCCCGCACCGGTCCGGCGGGTGGTCGGGCGTGATCGTGGGCGTCGACCCGTCGCCGGCCAACGCGGCGGAGATTTCCCGGTGGACGCGGGACTATTGGGAGGAACTGCACCCGACTTCGGCGGGCGGGGCGTACGTCAACTTCATGATGGAGGAGGGCCAGGACCGGGTGAAGGCGTCGTACGGCGCCAACTACGAGCGCCTGGCGGCCATCAAGCGGCGGTACGACCCGGAGAACGTGTTCCACGTCAACCAGAACATCCGCCCGGCGTAACGCGCGGCGCGGGGGCCGGGTGGAGGGCCCGGCTTTCGTCGAGCCGGTACTCGTCAGGGGCGGAAGGGCCGCCGGGGGTAGGTTCACCGCCGGGAGGTGATCAGCGTGCCCGCGACCCGGTGGGACGTCCTGCTCGCGATCGGCGCCGGCGGCGCGCTGGGCAGCCTCGCCCGGTACGGCCTGTCGGTGGCGATCCCGCACGCCCGCGGGGAGTTCGCCGTCGCGACACTGCTCACCAACGTGCTCGGCTGCCTGCTCATCGGCGTCCTGATGGCGCTGCTGACGACCGCCGCGCACCCCCACCGCCTCCTCCGGCCGTTCCTCGGCATCGGGATCCTCGGCGGCTTCACGACCTTCTCCACCTTCGTGACCGACACCCTCGACGCGGCGACGACCGGGCGGGTACTGGGTTCGCTCGCGTACGTCCTGGGGTCGGTGGCGCTCTGCCTGGCCGCGGTGGCCGCCGGCCTCACGGCGACCCGCGCGATAGCGGGGCGGCCCGGGTGACCCTGGTGCTGGTGGCCCTCGGCGGGGCGGCGGGCTCGATCCTGCGCTACCTGACCGACCGGCGCGTGCAGGCGTGGCGGGACTCGCCGTTCCCCTTCGGGACGCTCACGGTCAACCTCGTGGGCTCGTTCATCCTGGGCTTCCTGAGCGGCTGGCTCCTGCACGGCGCGGAGCCGTCGTCGGTCCGGTCGCTGGTGGCGGTGGGCTTCTGCGGCGGCCTGACGACGTTCTCGACGTTCGGCTACGAGACCGTCCGGCTGATCATGGAGAAGGCGCGGCCGTACGCGGTGCTGAACGTGCTGGTGACGGTGGTCGCGGGCCTGGCTTCGGGTGCACTGGGGCTGCTCCTGGCCACCGCGGTCTTCGCCTAGGCGAGTCCGGTCAGCTCGGCCGACAGCGCCCAGAGGCGGTCCGCGAGAGCCGCGTCCAGTGCCCATTCCTTGACCCCGTGCGGGTGGTCGGCGAGGTCGGCGTCGTCGGGGACGGGGTAGGCCTCCTGACCGTCGTCGAGGTAGTGCCCGCCGGTGTGGGCGAACTGCGGCGCGACGGCGGCGACGACGCTGGTCGCCGCACCCTGCGCGACGGTCTTGTAGGCGAAGATCCCGGCCGCCTCGGCCGCGGCGAGGGACTGCTTCTGCGCCTCCGTGAAGTCGCGCTGCAGCCCGGTCGCGACGCCGCCGGGGTTCACCGCGTTCGCGAAGATGCCGTCGGCCGCCCACCGCTGGGTGGCTCCCACCGCGAACAGGGAGTTCGCGGTCTTCGACCGGGCGTAGGCGATCTGGGGGTCGTAGTCCCGGCGCTCGAAGTGCGGGTCGTCGAAGTCGACGCCGGCGCGCATGTGCGCGGTCGAGCTGACCGCGACGATCCGCGCCTCGCCGCGGTCCGCGGCCCCGTCCGCGAGGGCGTCACGCAGCCCGCGAGCGAGGTCGAAGTGGCCGAGGTGGTTCGTCGCGAACTGCAGTTCCCACCCCTCCCGGGTCCGGGCCAGGCCGCCGGTCACGAGCCCGGCGTTGGCGACGAGCAGGTGGAGCGGGCCGGCCCAGTCGCCCGTGAACCGGCGGACGGATGCCCGGTCCGCGAGGTCGAGCGGCCGGACCTGAGGACGGTGCGCCGCACCCGAGTCCGCGATGGCGGCGGCGACCACCTCGCCACGGGCGAGGTCGCGGACGGCGACCGTCACCTCGGCGCCCGCGGCGGCCAGCACCCGGGCCGTTTCGGCCCCGAGGCCCGAAGACGCGCCGGTCACGACCACGCGGACGCCGGACAGGTCGAGGCCGGCCACGACCTCGGCCGCGGTGCTGGTGGCGGTGAAGGGCGTGCGGATCAGTTCGGCTGAGGTCATGACTCGACTATACGAACTAAGCAGAAGTTGTAAAGTGCGTCTGCTAGGCTCGCCTCATGGCTCCTGCAGCATCGAACGCACCATCGAACGCCGCCGAGGCCGGCCGCCGTGACGCGGTGCTCGAGTCGGCGTTGCTCACCTTCGCCCGCCACGGCTACCGGAAGGCCTCCATGGAGGAGGTCGCCCGCGCGGCGCGGATCTCGCGGCCGGGCCTGTACTTCCTGTTCGAGTCCAAGGAAGCCTTGTTCCGGGCCGCGGTCGGCCGGGCGCTCGAGGAGGACCTGGCCGCGGCCGAGCGCATCCTCGCCGACACCGGCCGTCCCTTGCCCGAGCGGCTCATCGGCGCGTTCGACCGGTGGACCGGGCGCTACCTCGGACCACTGAGCCGGGACGTGACCGGTGTCATCGAGCAGAACCCGGACCTGCTCGGCGAGCTGACCGAGACCGCGCCGGCGCGCTTCGAGCGGCTGATCACCGACGCGGTGGCCGAGACGGCGGACCACGCGAAGGCGGTCCGCGTCGCCCAGACCTTGATCAGCGCGTCGATCGGGGTGAAGCACCAGGTCGAGACGCGCGAGGCGTACCTCGAGCGGCTCGCCGCCGCGGTGGCCCTGCTCGTCGGCTGAGTCAGCGCGGCGCCAGGCCCCGCACCTGCTCGAACGGATCCCCGCCGGTCGGCAGCAGCGCGATGATCGGCGTGGTCAGGCCGTTGTCCACATAGGACTGCACCTGCTCGCGGCACGACTCGACGCTGCCGTGGATCACCAGGTCGTCGACGACCGCGTCCGGGATCACCTGGTTCGCCTTCTGCCGATCCCCGGCCGCCCACGCTTCGTGCATCGGCGCCAGCGCTTCGCCGCGGCCGAGCCAGTCGTGGAACGCCGCGTACACCGGGACCGTCAGGTAGCTCGAGATCAGCATCCGGCCCAGGCCGCGCGCCGCCTCCGCGTCCTCCGTCGGGCAGACGAAGATCCGGGCCGCCAGCTCGACGTCCGGGCCGATCACCGAGCGCACCTTGGGGACGTCCGACGCCGCGAGCCAGTTGGTGATCGCGCCGTCCGCTTCGCGCGCTGCCAGGCGGAGCATGCCCGGGCGCAGGGCCGCCAGCATGATCGACGGCGGCGGGTCGGCCGGGCGTTCCAGCCGGAACTTCGAGACGGCGAACGTGTCGTACTTCTCGCTGACCTTCTCCCCCGTCAGCGCGGAACGCAGGAACCGCAGCGTGTCCCGCGAGCGCGCGAACGGTTCCTCGAAAGCGGCTGCGTTCCAGTTCGAGACGATCACCGGCGACGACGCGCCGATGCCGAGGACGAACCGGCCCGGGGCCAGCTCCGCGACCGTCGCCGCCTGCATCGCCAGCAGGCCGGGCCCGCGCGTGTAGACCGGGACGATCGCCGTGCCCAGCCGCAGCTGCGGCGCCCACTGCGAGGCCAGGACCAACGGCGTGAACGCGTCCGTGCCGGCCGTCTCGGCCGTCCACGCGTCGGTGTAGCCCAGGTCCGGCAGCTGTTCGACCAGCTCGCGGTGTGCCGTCAGCGGCACCCCGGTCAACGGGATCGTGAGGCCCCAGCGGCTCATGCAGTCTCCTTCTCCACGGCGGAAAGCTCGCGCAGCAGCCAGTCCACCTGCGTGCGCATCAGGTTCTCCGCGACCTCTTCGGCCTGCGGCGTCATGTGGGTGGCGCCCGCCAGCGGCAGGAAGACGTGCGATCGCCCCTTCGCCAGCAGCGCCGACGACAGCCGCAGCGAGTGCGCGACGAACACGTTGTCGTCGGCCAGCCCGTGCACGATCAGCAGGGCCCGGCTCAGCTCCGCGGCGCTCTCGATCAGCGAGTTGTGCGCGTAGCTCTCCGGCTCGTCCTGGGGCTTGCCCAGGTACCGCTCGGTGTAGTGCGTGTCGTACAGCGACCAGTCGGTGACCGGCGCGCCCGCGACCGCCGCGTGGAAGACGTCCGGCCGCCGCAGCACCGCCAGCGCCGACAGGTACCCGCCGTAGGACCAGCCGCGGATCGCGACACGCTCGACGTCCAGCTCGGGGAACCGCGCCGCGGCCGCCTGCAGCGCGTCGACCTGGTCCTGCAGGGTCACGTCGGCGAGGCGCCCGTGGATCTCGCGCTCCCACACCGCACCGCGCCCGGGCGTGCCGCGGCCGTCCGCGACGAGCACCGCGAAGCCCTGGTCGGCGAGCCACTGCGACGTCAGGAACGCGTTGCGGCTCTGCAGGACGCGCTGGGCGTGCGGTCCGCCGTACGGGTCGAGCAGCACCGGCAGCTTGCCTTCGCTCGGCTCGTAGCCGCGCGGCAGGAGCAGCGCCGCGCGCAGGCCGCGCTCCCCCAGCGTCAGCCAGGTCAGGTTCGGCACGATGTCCGGGTCCACAGTGGACGAGGCGATCGACGCGGCTTCCGCGCCGTCC
The DNA here is from genome assembly GCF_040682775.1 of Amycolatopsis sp. NPDC051106. Taxonomy (NCBI): domain Bacteria; kingdom Bacillati; phylum Actinomycetota; class Actinomycetes; order Pseudonocardiales; family Pseudonocardiaceae; genus Amycolatopsis; species Amycolatopsis sp. NPDC051106. The sequence goes on from NZ_JBFBBQ010000059.1 coordinate 24,682, forward strand.
CGCAGCACCGAGACGCGCGGGCCGCTGTGCTCGAGGCTCCAAGACGAAAGCACGGTGACCGCGGCGGACCCCGCCCCGACGTGCACGCCATCCACAGTGGACAAACGCCGGACCGACGAACCTTCGGTGCGGAACACGTGGATCTGCGTCGGGTCGTCCTCGGAGGCGCTGAACAGGATCTCGTCGCCGACGTCGAGCACGGCCCGCAGCTGCAGCCCGGCCGGGGTGACGGCCTCGCCGCCGACGAAGAGCCGGTGGTCGCCGTCGACCATGCCCTCGACGACGAGCCGCCCGTCCGGCGTCCAGGCCGGGACGCCGCCGACGATGTCGATCCAGTGCTGGTCGGTCGCGGTGTGCACGACCGACGTGGTGCCGTCGGTGACGTCGAGGGCGAGCACGTCCATCCGCTTCTGGTCGCGCGGCTCGACGGCCAGCAGCGGCGCGCCGCCGGCCGACCAGTGCACCGAGGCCAGGTACTCCCAGTCACCGGGGGCGACGTCCACGCGGGATCCGTCCAGCCCGAGCACCGCCAGGGACACGAGCGCGTTCGTGGTGCCCGCGGCCGGGTAGGCGACGACGTTCGCGGGGTGCTGCGGGTTGGCCGGGTCGGCGATGGTCCAGCGCGGCACCGGGCCGCGGTCGGAGCGCTCGGCCAGCAGGCTGCGGCCGTCCGGGGACCACCAGTAACCGCGGGTGCGGTCCATCTCCTCGGCCGCGATGAACTCGGCGAGGCCCCAGGCGATGTCCTCGCCGTCCTCCTCGACGAGGACGCGGTCGTCGCCGGTGGCCAGCTCCAGCACGTGCAGCCGCCGGTTCTGCACGTACGCGACGTGCGTCCCGGCCGGGTTCGGGCGCGGGTCGATCACCGAGCCGTCCACGCGCAGCGTCACCTCGCCGGACGCGAGATCCAGGGTGTAGAGCTTGCCCGAGAGCGAGAACGCGGCGACGGTGAAGCCGGCGTCGACGCTGTAGTGGACGACGCCGCCGCCGGTTTCACGGGCGCGTTCGCGCCGCGCCCGCTCTTCGGCGGGCAGCTCCTCTTCGCCCGGCAGCAGCTCGACGGCGTCGACGAGCTTCGTCTCGGCGCCGGTGGCCAGGTCGGCCGACCAGAGGCTGTGCCGGGGGTCGGTGCCCGACTCCGCGCGCAGGAACAGCACGCGCGAGGCGTCCGGGGCGACCCGGAACTCCTTGGGCGCGCCGAGGGTGAAGCGCTGGGTCCGGGCCTGCTTGCGGAGGAACGGGAGGTCGTCGACTTCGGTCACGTCCGCACTCTTCCAGACGATCACGACGGGACGCCAACACCCTTCAGCTTCGCCAGCTCCGCGGCGACGTCGAAGCCCGGGTCCGGGAACCGCGGCTTCAGGTCCGCGAGGGTTTCGATGAGCAGCTCGGCGACGGCCCAGTTCCGGTACCACTTGTGGTCGGCGGGCACGGCGTGCCAGGGGGCGTGCGCGGTCGACGTCTTCTTGAAGATGTCGGCGTAGGCCTCCTGGTAGGCCGGCCAGTGCGAACGCGCTTCGAGGTCGCCCGGGTTGTACTTCCAGTGCTTCTCGGGCGTCTCCAGCCGGGCCTTCAGCCGCTTGAGCTGCTCTTCCGGCGAGATGTGCAGGAACACCTTGACGACGGTCGTGCCCGCGTCCGCCAGCTCCTGCTCGAAGGCGTGGATCTCGCTGTAGCGGCGGCGGCGCTCCGCCGCGGTGAGCAGCCCGGACACGCGGGGAACCAGGATGTCCTCGTAGTGGGAGCGGTCGAAAACGCCGATCTGGCCGGCGGCCGGCAGCTGCTTGCGGATCCGCCAGAGGTAGTGGTGGCGGCGCTCGGCCGCCGTCGGCGCCTTGAACCCGGCGTAGCGGACGCCCATCGGGTTGACCAGGCCGAGCACGTGCGAGACCGTGCCGCCCTTGCCGGAGGTGTCCATGCCCTGCAGCACGAGCAGGACGCTGCGCCGGCCGCCGCCGACGCCCTCGGCGTAGAGCGCCTCCTGCAGCGTGGACAGGCGCTCGCCCGCGCTTTCGAGCTTCGCGAGGGCCTTGGGTTTCTTGCCGGGCCCGACCGGCGCCGAGCCCGGATCGGGCAGCTCCCCGGTGACCCGCAGCGCGTCCCGGACCCGGCTTCCGTCGTCCTTCTTGGCCATCCCGCGACGATAGCCACTCGGGCGGTGGCTTTCCTGTCGACGCACCCGGGGGACCGGCTCGCAGCGATTCGGGGGTCGAAGCCGTGGATTGCGCAACGAACAACGGGTGAAAGCAATGATTCCCGGCTGAACTCTGCGTGTTCTGCCTCTAACCTGAACGTATGACGACGTTCGCCGGCCGGGAGACCGCCGCCCCCACCGCCGCGAGCTTCATCGAGCTCGACGAGCGGTGGAGCACGCACAACTACCACCCGCTGCCCGTCGTGATCGCCGAAGCCGCCGGCGCTACGGTCACCGACGTCGAAGGCCGGTCCTACCTGGACTTCCTTTCCGGGTACTCGGCGCTGAACTTCGGCCACCGCCACCCGGACCTGGTCGCCGCCGCGGTCGAGCAGCTCGGCCGCGTCACGCTGACGTCGCGGGCGTTCCACCACGACCAGCTGGGCCTGTTCTGCCGCGAGCTGGCCGAGCTGACCGGCACCGAGCTCGTGCTGCCGATGAACTCGGGCGCCGAGGCCGTCGAGTCCGCCGTCAAGATCGCCCGCAAGTGGGCGCACCGGATCAAGGGCGTGCCGGACGGCACGGCCGAGATCATCGTCGCCGGCTCGAACTTCCACGGCCGGACCACCACGATCGTCTCGTTCTCGACCGACGAGACCGCGCGTGCGGACTTCGGCCCGTTCACGCCGGGCTTCGTCACGGTGAAGTACGGCGACGCCGCCGCGCTGCGCGACGCGATCACCCCGCGCACGGCCGCGGTGCTGCTGGAGCCGGTGCAGGGCGAAGCCGGCGTCATCGTGCCGCCGGAGGGCTACTTCGCCGACGTCCGCGCGGCGTGCGACGAGCACGGCGTGCTGCTGATCGCCGACGAGATCCAGTCCGGCCTGGCCCGCACGGGCACGGTGCTGGCGCTCGACCACGAAGGCGTCCGCGCGGACCTCTACACGCTGGGCAAGGCCCTCGGCGGCGGCATCCTGCCGGTGTCGGCGGTGGCCGGGCGCCGCGACGTGCTGGGCGTGCTGAAGCCGGGCGAGCACGGCTCGACCTTCGGCGGCAACCCGCTGGCCTGCGCGGTCGGGCGCGCGGTGGTCAAGCTGCTGAACACGGGCGAGTTCCAGCAGCGGTCGACGGAACTGGGCGCGCACCTGCAGACGCGGCTGGGCGAGCTGATCGGCACCGGGTTGTCCGAGGTCCGCGGGCGCGGGCTGTGGGCGGGCATCGACATCGCCCCGGGCGGGCCGTCCGGCCGCGAGGCGTCCGAGGCGCTGGCGACGCGCGGCGTGCTGTGCAAGGAGACGCACGAGCGCACGCTGCGGGTGGCGCCGCCGCTGGTGATCACCCGCGAGGAGCTGGACCGCGGCATCGACGCGATCGCCGCGGTCATCCGCCCCTGAACCACCGGATGCCGCCGGGTGAGCCTCCCACCCCGGCGGCATCCGGAGCACAACCCGGCCCGCCGGGAGCAGAACGTCCCCTTCGGACGTTGTGCCCGGTATGGGATCAGGGGACTGGGTGGAGCGGCCGCTCGTCGGCGCCGACAGCGTCACGCCGGCCGAGCTGTACGAACGGGGGAAGCGGCTCCGGGACAAGACTCCCGCCGCCGTGCACGACCACGAGGCCGCCGGGCCGGACCGGCCGAGCCCGAAGCAGTACTTCGACGCCGGCAACGCCGGGCGGCTCCCCGAGCTGGCCGAACTGCGCCGGGAACGCATGCTCGCGTCGCCGTTCACCTTCTTCCGCGGCGCCGCCGGGCTGATGGGCGCCGACCTCGCCGGCACGCCGTCGTCCGGGCTCACCGCGCAGCTGTGCGGCGACGCCCACGCTGCCAACTTCGGGCTCTACGGCACGCCCGAAGGCAAGATCGTGATGGACATCAACGACTTCGACGAGACCGTCCCCGGCCCGTGGGAATGGGACCTCAAGCGGCTCGCGGCCAGTCTCGTGCTCGCCGGCCGCGAGGGCGGCATCGGCGAGTCCGGCTGCCGCGAAGCCGCCGAAGACGCCGTGAAGTCCTACCGCCGCACCATCCGCGCGCTCGCCGACCTGCCGTTCCTGCGGTCGTGGAACGCGCTGCCGGACTCGTCGGTGCTGTCCAAGGCCCGCGCGGACGAGCTGATCGACGACTTCGCCGACGCAGCCGAGAAGGCCCGCAAGAACGACAGCGCGAAGGTCTCCGCGAAGTGGACCGAGCGCGTCGACGACCACGAGACCGGCCTGGCGCGCCACCGGTTCGTCGAGGACCCGCCGGTGCTGACGCACGTCGACGAGCGGACCGCCGAGGCCGTCGCCGCCGGCCTGGTGTCCTATGTGGACACCCTGCGCGAGTCGCGGCGGACGCTCATCGCGCGCTACCGGATCGCCGACGTCGCCTTCCGCGTGGTCGGCACCGGCAGCGTCGGGCTGCGCAGCTACGTCGCCCTGCTGCACGGCAACGACGACGAAGACTTGGTGCTGCAGGTGAAACAGGCGCAGAAGCCCGCGCTGGCGCCGTACCTGGACCTGCCGGAGGCCGAGCACGAAGGCCGCCGGATCGTCGACGGCGCCCGGCTGGTGCAGGCCGAGACCGACGTCCTGCTCGGCTGGACCACGATCGACGGCGTCCCGTACATCGTCCGCCAGTTCCGGAACCTCAAGGGCGACATCGACCCATCGGAGCTGGAGCGCGACCACCTCGACGACTACGGCCGCCTGGCGGGTGCCCTGCTGGCTCGCGCCCACACGCGCTCATTGCACCCGAAGCTCCTCGCGGGCTACTTCGCCGACGACTCCGAACTGGACGAAGCGATGGGCGCGTACGCGGTGCGGTACGCCGACCGGACGGAAGCCGACCACGCCGCCTTCTCGGCGACCTAGGTGTACTGACCCGTGAGGTTGGGGACGCGGCTGGCAGGTGGTTGGCCTGCGAGTGCGGTGTGGCCGCGGTGGTGATTGTAGGTGTGCAGCCAGCCCGGTAGGGCTTGGCGGCGTTCGGTCTCGGACCGGTAGGGCCGGTCATAGGCCCATTCCTCGAGCAGGGTGCGGTTGAACCGTTCCACCTTGCCGTTGGTCTGCGGCCGGTAAGGCCGGGTGCGCTTGTGCACGATCTGCGCGTCGCGCCACAGACGTGAGCGGTAGCAGGACCCGTTGTCGGTCAAGACCCGGGTGACGGTGATCCCGCAGCTGGTGAAAAACGCCTGCGCCCGGATCCAGAACGCGGCCGCGGTTTCCTTGGTCTCATCGGACAGGATCTCGGTGTAGGCCAGGCGGGAGTGATCGTCCACGGCGTTGTGCAGGTAGCTGTAGCCGAGGTTGGCGCGGTTGCTGAGCGTGCGAGGCCGGGCGGGGTCGCGGTGGGCGTTGCTGTTGCGCTCCCCGACAGCCCGGCCGAGGACCTTGTGCCCGCCGCCGTCGGGGATGTTGCCCAGCTTCTTGATGTCCACGTGCACCAGATCACCGGGCGCGGGATGTTCGTAGCGGCGCACCACCCGACCGGTGGCCCGATCCAGATGCCTCAGGCGAGCCAGCCGGTAGCGGACCAGCACGCGGTGGACGGTGGAGGGGTTCAACCCGAGCAGGTAGGCGATCCGGGCCGGTCCCCACCGGCGCAGCACCCGGACCTTGATGATCCGCCGCTCAGTCCGGGTCGGGGTCCGGTTCGGGCTGGTCACCGGCCGCGACGAGCGGTCGGTCATCCCCGCTTCACCCAGGTCGCGGTAGCGGCCGGCCCACCGCGCAGCGGTGGAGACCGACACCTGGAACCGTTCCGCAGCCCGCCGCAACGGCCACCGGTCTTCCACGACACAGCGGGCCAGCCGCAATCTCCCGGTCGCAGTCAAAGGTGCGTTAGCGTGAGTCACGAAGGGCCTCCGTTGATCGGTGTAGACGTCGCAATCCACACCGAACCCGGAGGCCCTTCCCTACATCAAGATCATCCGATCACGTGTCACCACGATCGCAACCTCCCCGGACAGAACACCTAGGTCGCCGCCAAAGCCGCGACGTCGGCCGCGCAGCCCCAGGCCAGGGTGATCCCCGCACCGCCGTGGCCGTAGCAGTGCACGACCTCGCCCACCCGTTCCAGCCGCACCACCGGCCGGAACGGGCGCAGGCCCACCGCGGACCTCAGCACCTCCGCCCCCGCCAAGGCCGGGACCAGCTCGCGGCAGCGGCGCACGATGTCCGCCGTCACGCCCGGGTTGGGCTCGACGTCACCGCGGCCCGGCTCCTCCGTGCCGCCGCAGACCACGTGGCCGCCGTGCGGGATGACGTACGTGACGCCCGGGCCCGTCTCGTCGACCACGAACTCCGTCAGGCCCGGGTCGCTCAGGTGCACGACCTGCCCGCCGACCGGGACCATCGAGCCGTCGCCGGCCAGGGGGCCCGCGCCGAGGCCCGCCGCGTTGACCACCGGGCCGAGGTCCGCCAGCGACGTCAGCGACCGGTACTCGACGCGCGCGCCCAGCGAGACCACCTGAGCCAGCAGCCACTCCAGGTACACCGGCGCGTCGACCAGGGCCGTCGTGAACACCAGGTGGCCGCCGTCGCGCACCGGGTCGATCATCGCCGGCAGCCACTGCGGCTCGGGTTCGCCCGGGGCCAGCAGGACCCGCCCGCGGCGGAAGCGCACCCCGGGCGCCTCCTGCGCGCGCAGCACGGCGAGGGTCTCGGCGGTCCAGCGCACGATCCGCTTGTCCGGGCGGCGCACCGGCGGGTACAGCACCCCGCCCGCGGTCGCCGAGGTCGTCTCCCCCGGCGGAGCCGCCGCGACGACCGTGACGTCGTGTCCCGCGCCGGCCAGCCGGTACGCGCAGCTCAGGCCGATGATCCCGGCCCCCGCCACCGTGATGTGCATCCGTTCCTCCTCTCCCGGCATCGTGGCAGACGGGTGCGTCACGGAGTCACGGCTACCCTCTCGCGGGTGAGGACGATGTGGGTGCCGGCCGCGGTCTGCGGGCTGCTCGCGGTGCTGCTGGGGCTGCCGTTCGCCGGCGGGACCACGCCCGGCGCCGTGGACGCGACGGTCGGCGGCTGGATAGCGCACCTGAGCCCGGGCGTGCTGCGGGCGCTGGTCCTGCCGACCGAGCCGTACGTGGTGCTCCCCCTCGGCGTGCTCGCCGTGGTGCTGTGCCTGCGCGCCGGTCGGCGGACGGACGCCGTGTTCGCGCTCGGCGCGCCGGTGCTCGCAATCCTGCTGACAAGCTGGCTGCTGAAGCCGCTCTACGACCGGTGGAAGAACGACACGCTGGTCTACCCGAGCGGCCACACGGTGAGCCTGGTCGCGGTGCTGACCGTGCTCGTCCTCGTCACGCGCAAGGTGGCCGTCGTGGTGCTCGCCGCGCTGGCGCTGTCCGCCGCGACGATCGGCCTGGTCGGGATGGGGTACCACTACCTGACCGACGTCGTCGGCGGCACGCTGTTCGCGGTCGCCGTCGTGCTGCTCACGTGGCCGGCGCCGCGTCCCGAGCCAGCGCCGTCAACCGGCTGACCGCGCGAACCCGCACCGGACTCGGTCGACAAAGAGGCGTCACCCTTCCGGTCAGTTGCCGACCCAATATTTCACTGTCAGACTGAAACAAGTTGTCCACGCCCGGTCGGGCCTGCCGAGAGGTGATCAACCGCATGAAGGTCTTTCTTTTGCGGGGCGACCCCTGCCCGGACCGGGTTTCGTGCCCCCACCTCTTCGCCACCGATCGCGGAACACACATCGTGCAGGGACACTCGAGCACCGACCTCGCTCGACAACCCGGCCAGGCAGTCGTGGAAATCCCGTTGACGCTGATCCCCGAGATCGCCACCCGCAACCATCCCGATCTCCACCTGACCGACCGCGGCACTGCGGTGATCCGCGGCGCGAAGGTCACCGATGCCGAAACCCTGGCCGCCATCAGGCTGCCGGCTGACGAGGACGTCGTGGAACTCGCACAGAACTTCTTGCCCACATGGGAGGCCTTGCCCGATGCTCGATGAAGAGGCGCTCGGAAGGTACATCGACGAGCATTACAACCGAACCCTGTTTCGCCTGGAGACACTTCCGCAATACCTGGTCGATTCCGACGGGGAAGACTTTCGGCGCTACACAGCCGGGCTGCCCGGTCCCACGATGTCCCGCAAACAACCGTGGCTCGACACGCTGCGCACCGAACGCGATCGCGGCCTTTACCAGCACCGCGTGCACGTCTGGCACAGTCCCCTGGGGGACTATCTGCGGTACGAGTGCGAGTGGGGTTACGCCTACAACGCTCGAGCAGGCGAAGACATTCGCATACTGGACACAGCCGAGCAGGCCAAACCCGCGGCGATCATCGATGAGGACTTCTGGCTCATCGACGACACTCACGTCGCGAAAATGCACTACGACCCCGAGGGGAGGTTTCTCGGCAGCACGATCGCGAAGCCCGGCGAGATTCAGCGGTACCGGGACGCACGAGACGCAGCCTGGCAGGCGGCGGTACCGTTCGTCGACTACTGGACCGACCACCGCGAGTACTGGCGGGATCCCCTCGTCACTTGATCGCCCGCCAGGCGAAAGGGCACGATGAAGCCGCCGACGAACCCGCTCTCGGAGCAGCTTCGGGATCTGCGGATGCAGGCGAACCTGTCCGGGAGAGAGGCGGCCAAGCTCTCCGGCCTCTCACCGGCCAAGATCAGCCGGGTGGAGACCGGGGCGTTCATGCCCACCCCACCGCAGGTGGACAAGCTCTGCCGCGTCTACCGGGCACCGGATGACGTTCGGCGTCACCTGGTCGAGCTGATCGAAGATCTCCGCGAAACCAGCCATGCCGCCCGTGTTGTGCTCCAGCGTGGCGGCTGGCAGATGCAGGAACGCATCGGCCGGATCGAGGCCGCGGCGAAGCTGGTCAGGAGCTTCTCGCCGGACACGATGATCGGGCTCCTCCAGACCGAGCCGTACATCCGGGCGTTGATGGGCGACGCCCTGCAGGGCGAGAGCCTGGAGCGCACCGTGCGGGCACGCCTGGACCGTCAGGTCGTGCTCGACTCCGGCCGCAAATTCCGGCTGATCATGTCCGAAGGCGCCTTGCGGTGGAACATCGGCGGCGCCGAGGTCATGCTCGATCAGCTCACCCTGCTGAGCGAGCTTCGGCACCGGGACAACGTGCACCTCGGCGTCATCCCTTGGACTACTCGAACCGACATGCCCGGCGCCCACGCCTTTCATCTCTATGACACCCGGGCCGTGATCGTCGGCACCATCAATGCCACCGCGATCATGACGAACAGCCGAGACGTCGCCGAGTACGAATCATGGTTCGACCGGCTCGAAGCGATCGCCTCCTTCGGCGACGAAGCGCAGGCTGTTCTGGAGCGCATCGCAAAGGACTACCGAAGCCTCGTCTGATCAAAGCAACGCACACCTGCAATCAACCCATCTCCGAATCGTTGCAGTCTCATACTGAAACAACCCTTCTGGAGGCATCTGCGATGACGCCCGTACCCACGACATCCGGCGACCGCACCCCGATCGGCGTGGCCACGCACGACATCACGGTCGTCTGCGGCGAGTGCGGTGGCAACGGATGCAAGAAGTGCAACCAGACCGGCACGGTCACGATCGTCGAATAGTGGCCGGCCTGCACTGTCTCCCGCCCGGCCTGCAGCCGGAGACGTTCACCTACGCCGACGGACGGCAAGTCACCGTTTACCGGGCGCCGTACCGGAGTGAGGGCCCCATCCTCATCGACGAGCACGGAAAACCCGTGCTCTGCTACATGTTCGCCGAATACGTGTTCCGCTGGCCCGAGCGAACCACCCGGGTCGACATCGGCCACGGATCGATCGGCAAGCACATGGGACTACGGCAGGGAGTCACCATCACCGGCCGGTGGTCACCCGGCAGGCTGGCCGAATTCGGTCAGCACTGGGTGGCCGAGCACTTGCGCAAGTTCGGGATCCCCTGACCTCACGTGGTCGGCGCCGCGTCCCGAGCCAGCGCCGTCAACCGGCTGACCGCGCGCAGGTACTTCTTGCGGTAACCGCCGTTCACCATCTCCTCGGTGAACAGCGACGGCAGCGGCTCCCCCGAGACGACCACCGGGATCGCCCGGTCGTAAAGCCGGTCGGCGAACGCGACCAGCCGCAGGGCCACGTTCTGGTCCGGCGCCGGGTGGACACCGCGCAGGTGCACGCGGGTGACACCCTCGAGCAACCGGCCGTAGCGCGAAGGATGCAGCGAAGCCAGGTGCTCGCACAGCGCCTCGAAGTCGTCCACAGTGGACCCTTCGTGCGCGGCGACGGACTCCTCGAGGACCTCGGGCGTGACCGGCGGCGGCGCGTCCGGCAGGCCGCGGTGGCGGTAGTCCGGGCCGTCGACGCGCACCACGCCGAACCGGGCCGACAGCGACTGGATCTCGCGCAGGAAGTCCTCGGCGGCGAACCGGCCCTCGCCGAGCTTCTCCGGCAGCGTGTTCGACGTCGCCGCGATGTGCACGCCCGCGTCCATGAGCTCCTGCAGCAGCCGCGTGACCAGCGTGGTGTCGCCCGGGTCGTCCAGCTCGAACTCGTCGATGGCCAGGATCCGGTGCTCCGAAAGCCGCCGCACGGCCTCGGCGAAGCCCAGCGCGCCGACCAGGTGGGTCAGCTCGACGAACGTGCCGTACGCCTTGGGCGAGGGCGCCGCGTGCCAGGCCGAAGCGAGCAGGTGGGTCTTGCCGACGCCGAAGCCGCCGTCCAGGTAGAGCCCCATCGGCCCGGCCGGCTCCGAAGAACCGCCGAAGAGCTTGAAGCGCTTCTTCTCCTTGCGCGCGTCGACCTTGGCGGCGAACGCCGAGCAGGCCTCGACCGCGGCGGCCTGGCTGGGCTCGTCCGGGTTGGGGATGTAGGTGTCGAACCGGACGGCGTCGAAACGCGGCGGCGGCACCAGCGCACCGATCAGCTCGTCGGCGGACAGCTCGGGACGGCGGTCGGTGAGGTGCGCGGGCATGGTCGCAGAGCCTAACGGCGCCGCGCGACCCGGCGAGCGGCGATGTCCCCCGGTCGAGACGCACTTCACGCCCGTGCTGGGATTGTCGCGTGCGGAGCGTGTGGCCCTCTTCGACGGGCGAACTGACCGGGGTCGACCTCGAGGAGATCTACGCCTACCCAGCAGACCTGGACCGCCCCTGGGTGCAGGTCAACTTCGTCGCCTCGGCCGACGGCGCCGTCGAGGTCGACACGACGTCGGCGGGCCTTTCGCACGCCGCCGACCGGCGGGTCTTCCTGCTCGGGCGCGACCTCGCCGACGTGATCCTGGTCGGCTCCGGCACCGCCCGCGCCGAGGACTACCGCGGGGTCGTCGCGGGCCCGAAGCGCCTGGAACGCCGCCGCCGGCTCGGGTTCGACGGCGTCCCGCCGATCGCCGTCGTGACGCGCACCGCGGAGCTCGACCCGGCGTCGCGGCTGTTCACCGAGACCGTCGTACCCCCGATCGTGGTCACCACGGAGTCCGCGCCGACCGGCGCCCTCGAAGCCGCCGGGGCGGAGATCGTGCGCGCGGGCAGCGGCGACGTCGACGTCCGGCGCGCGCTCGAGCTGCTCGCCGCACGCGGGCTGCGCCGCGTCGCCTGCGAGGGCGGGCCGCGGCTGTTCGGCCGGCTCGTCGCGGACGACCTCGTCGACCAGCTGTGCCTGACCGTCGCGCCGCTGCTGGTGGCCGGCCCGGCCGCCCGGATCGCCGCGGGACCGGTGGCCGTGCCGCGGCGGCTCGCGCTGGCGTCGATCCTGGTCGAGGACGGCTTCACGTTCCTGCGTTACCGCCGGGACGCGGGGTGAGCGACGACGCCGACCTGGCCACCCGGGCCGCGGCCGGCGACGACGCCGCGTTCGGCGCGCTCGTGCGGCGGCACACCCCGCGGATGTACCGCGTCGCGCTGCGGATCACCGGCAGCGCCGCCGAGGCCGAGGACGTCGTGCAGGATTCGTGGCTCGCCGCGTGGCGCTCCCTCGCGTCCTTCCGGCACGAGTCCGCGGTGTCGACCTGGCTCTACCGCGTGGTCACCAACAGCGCGCTCGCGCTGCTGCGCCGTCGCCGTCCCACGGTCTCCCTCGACGAGCCCGCCGACCGGTCCACTGTGGACACCGCGCTGCTCGCCGCCGCGGTCCCGGGCCCCGAAGGCCGCGTCGTGCGGGCCGAAGAGGTCGACGCGGTGCTCCGCGCGATCGGGCGGCTGGAGGTGTCCCAGCGCGTGCCGCTGGTGCTGCGCGAACTGGAGGGCCTGAGCTACGAAGAGGTCGCCGAGGTGCTCGACGTGAACGTCGGCGCCTTGCGCTCGCGGCTGCACCGGGCCAGGGTGGCGCTGCTCGCCGAATTGAGGGAGCGGTGATGGCCGAGCTTCAGGACCCCGAGCGGGACCCCCGCTGGGACGCCGTGCGCGCCGCGGCCCGGCGCCGGGTGCCGACGCCGCCCGGGCTGGTCGAACGCGTGCTGCGGGCCGTCGCGCGCGGCCGCCGGACGGCCGTGGAGGTGCCCGGCGAGACGGGCAGCCTGCGCGTCACCGAAAACGTCGTCGCGCGGCTCGCCTCGGCGATCGCCGACGAGCGGGCACCCGGCGAGGTGCGGGTTTCGGCCGTCGCGGTCGAGGAAGACGCCGTGCAGGTGCTCGTGTCGGTGCGGTTCGGCGTCGCCGCCGACGCGGTGGCCGAAGCGCTGCGGCAGGAGATCACCACGGAGCTGTCCCACCGGCTCGGCGTCACCATGACGGTGAACGTGCACGTCGTGGACGTCCACCCTGGCTAGCCGTTCCCCCGATCGGGGGACCTTGCGTGAGGTTCTCGCCTTCGCGGGCATCGTACGGGCGAGAGACCGCCGCGAGAGGAGCCCGCACGCATGCACCCGGAACGGACCGAAAGCCCCGGCACGGTGACCCCGCTCAACGAAGACGGCGCCGCCGGCCGCACCACGATCTCGTCGGTCGTCGTGCAGAAGGTGGCCGGCCTGGCCACCCGCGAGGTCGCCGGGGTGCACGCCCTGGGCGGCGGCGGGGTGTCGCGCGCGCTCGGCGCCCTGCGCGAACGCATCCCCGGCTCCGGCACGGTGACGACCGCCGGCGTCGCGGTGGAGGTCGGCGAGAAGCAGACGGCGATCGACCTCGACGTCGTCGTCGAGTACGGCGCGCGCATCGCGGACGTCGCCCGCGCGGTGCGGCGCAACGTGATCACCGCCGTCGAGCAGATCACCGGGCTCGAGGTGATCGAGGTGAACATCGCCGTCAACGACATCCACCTGCCGGGCGAGGAAGAGCCCGAATCGACGCGGGTGGAATGACCGGGCGCGGCACGGGCGACGCGGCGGGCCGGGCGGCCTTCCGCGCTTTCGTGCGCGCGCACCACCCGGACGTGGGCGGCGATCCGGCGGAGTTCGCGGCCGGGCTGGCCCGGTTCCGGGCGGAGTCCGCCCGGGTGTCCGAAGTGGACTCCCGCTACGACGCCCCGGTGAGCTTCGTCGAGCACCGCCGCGGGATCGCGGCCGTCGTGGCGCGGTTCCGCCGCCGCCGCCGTCCGCCCCGGGTGCGCTGAGGCGCACCTTCCGTACCGTCCAAGCCGTCCTAGGAGGACACGTGAACGCAACGCAGACCGGGCTCCTGGCCGGGCTGATCCTCGGCCTGGCCGCGACCCAGGGGTTCACCGCGTTCCTGGTGACCCTGGCCCTCGGCATCATCGGCCTGGTCGCCGGCCGGGTCCTCGACGGCGAGCTCGACCTCGGCGAGCTCTTCGGCAAGGGCCGCGACAAGTGAGCCGCGTCCTGGACGTGCCGCGCGAGCTCGCCGAACCGGCCGAGCGCGGCACCCTCACCGTCGGGCACGCCGTGGTGCGCAAGGTCGCCCAGCACGCCGCCGACCAGGTCCCGGGCACCACACGCGACGGCAAGAAGGGTGCCAAGGCCAAGGTCGGCGGCCTCGACAACGACGTCGACCTCGCGCTCGACCTCGCGCTGCAGTACCCGGCGCCGGTGCGGACGGTCGTCGACGTCGTGCGGGAGAAGGTCACCGACGAGGTCGAACTGCTCACCGGCTACCACGTGCGGACCCTGGCCGTGACGGTGTCCGCGCTCCTGCCGGACGTGCCGCCGAGGGTGCGGTAGCCGTGCGCCCGCTCGTCCGCCTCCTGTCCACCCTGCTCGCCCTGGCCTTCGCGGCCGCCGGCGCGCTGCTCGCGCTCGAAGTCGGCTGGCACTGGTTGCGCCCGGCCTCGGGCCCCCTGCTCGTACCGTGGCCGCGCTGGCAGGCCGGACTGGCGTCGCTGGGCTGGGACGCCTACGCGGTGCGCGTCGGCGCCGGCGTGGTCGCCGCCGCCGGCCTGCTCCTGCTGCTGTGCGCGCTGGCCGCCGGGAGCCGCGCGATCCGGCTCACCGACCCGGCCGACGAGGTGAGCGTCTCGACGTCGCCGCGTTCGCTGGCCCGGCTGGTCGGGCTCGCCGTGCGCGCGCAGGACAACGTCGCCGGCGCGACGGTCACCGCGAGCGCCCGCCGCGTCCGCGTCCGCGCGAAGAGCGCCCTCGAAACCGAAGGCGAGCTGCGGCCGCGCCTGCTGGCGACGGTGTCCGCACTGCTCGACGACGTCCCGCTCGTGCGGCAGCCGAAGGTCTCGGTCGTCGTCGACTCCCCCAAGGACCGCCGATGACGAAGTCCGTCGCCGCGAAGGCGCTTTCCCGGTCATACACCGGCGAACGCACGCTGACGTTCCTCGTCGGGCTGTTCGCCCTGCTCGGCGGAGCGCTCGCCCTGGTGGTCGGCTTCGGCGTGCTCGGCGAGTTCCGCGGCCGCCGGCCGCTGCTCGACCCGATGGCCCTCGAGTGGCTCGGCGGCCACGCCACGCCCGCCCGGATCGTCGCGATCGTGCTCGGCGTCCTGCTGCTCGTGCTCGGCCTGCGGGGGACGCTGCGGTCGCTGCGCCCGGAGCCGCGGCCCGACGTGGACCTCGACCGCACCGAAGGCGCGGAGCTCGTCGTCACCGCCGCCGCGATCTCCGGTGCGGTCCAGGCCGACGCTGAACAGCTCGACGGCGTGAGCCGGGCCCGGGTCCGCGCGGTCGGCTCGCGGACGGCTCCGGCGTTGCGCGTCACGCTGTGGCTGCACGAGGGCACGGACCTCAAGAGCGTCTGGGAAGACCTGGACGCGCGCGTCCTGACGAGGGCGCGGGAATCGCTCGGGCTCGACGTCCTGCCCACCGCCGTCCGCCTGGAACTCGACACGAGCGCGCCGAAACGCGTGCGCTGAGCGGCGTCTTTCCGCAGAATGCCCGCATGCCCCTACCGCTGCGGCCGCCGCTGAAGCCGATGCTCGCCAAGCCCGCGAAGGCCATCCCGGACTCCGGTGGCCTGCTGTTCGAGCCGAAGTGGGACGGCTTCCGCTGCATCGTCTTCAAGGACGGCGACGAGCTGTACCTGCAGTCCCGCGCGGAAAAGCCGTTGAACCGGTACTTCCCGGAAGCGGTCGCGCGGCTGCTGGAGACCCTGCCGCCGCGGGTCGTGCTGGACGGCGAGCTCGTCGTCGCGCGCGGCGGCCGGCTGAACTTCGACGCGCTCACCGAGCGGATCCACCCCGCCGAAAGCCGCATCACGCTGCTGGCGGCCGAGCAGCCCGCCGAGTTCGTCGCCTTCGACGTCCTCGCGCTCGACGACGAACCGCTCCTCGACGAGCCGACGTCCGTCCGCCGCGAACGGCTCGTCGAGCTGGCCGGCGACCGGTTCGCGCTCACCCCGGCCACGACCGACCCCGCCACCGCGCGGCACTGGTTCGAGCTGTTCGAGGGCGCGGGCCTCGACGGCGTCATCGGCAAGCCGCTGGACGAGCCGTACACGCCCGGCAAGCGGGTGATGCTCAAGTACAAGCACCTGCGCACCGCCGACTGCGTCCTGGCCGGGCTGCGCTGGCACGTCGACGGCGGCCCCGGCGAGCTCGTCGGGTCGTTCCTGCTCGGCCTCCACGACGCCCAAGGCGTGCTGCACCACGTCGGCACCATCGGGTCGTTCCCCAAGGACCGCCGCCGCGAACTCGCCGAAGAGCTCGCGCCGCTGGTCACCGACGGCGAGGACCACCCCTGGGGCGGTCGCGCGCAGGGCGAAGGCCAGCGCATCCCCGGCGGCATCACCCGCTGGCGCGCCACCGAGCACGAATGGGTGCCGCTGCGGCCCGAGCGCGTCGTCGAGGTCGCTTACGAGAACACCGAAGGCGGGATGCCGTCGCGGTTCCGGCACAACGCGCGGTTCAAGCGGTGGCGCCCGGACCGCGAACCCGCGTCGTGCGACTACACGCAGCTGGAGGAACCGGCCCGCTACGACCTCGACGCCGTCTTCCGCGGCCAGGTGGTGCGGACCCGCTAACCCGCGTCCCACACCGGCCGTGCGAAGCTCGGCGGTGCAATGCCTGTGATCGACGTGAGGACCTCGCCCGTGCGCCGCCGTTCCCGTCTCCTGGTCGCGCTGCTCGCCCTGGCCTCCGCCGCGGGCTGCGCCGCCGGGCCGTCGGTCCGCCCGGCCCTGGTCGAGAACGACGGCAAGACGACGGCCGCGTCGCCCTCGGGCACGCCCGCGGTGCCGCTGCCGCCGCTGGGCGAACCGCAGTCACCGTCGCTGCGGTGGGCCGACTGCGACGACGACACCCGGCAGCGGATCGGCACCCCGGCCGTCCCGGACACGCTGCACTTCACGTGCGCGCGGGTCACCGCGCCGCTCGACGCGCCCGGCAAGGCCCGGCGTTCGGTCGTGCGCCTGCTGGCGCTGAAGGTCGGGAACGGGCCCGTGCCGCTGGTCGTGGTCAACGACGTCGACGGCGACCCGGGCACGGTGTACGCCGCGCGGCTGGCGGCGACGCTGCCGCCGGCGTTCCTGGAGAAGTTCTCGCTGATCGGCCTCGACCGGCGCGGCACCGGGCTCTCCGGCGCCGTCCAGTGCGTGCCCCCCGAGATCCGGCACGACCTGATCGACGCCGACCCGGACCAGGGCGACCTGCAGGACGTGCTGGACGCCGCGCGCAAGGCCGGCCAGCAGTGCGCGATCGAGCTGGACGACTCCCAGACCGCGCTGGACAGCTGGCGCACCGCCGGCGACCTCGACGAACTGCGCAAGCAGCTGGGCATGGAACGGCTGAACGCGCTCGGGCGCGGCGACGGCTCGAAGGTCCTCGCGGAGTACGCGGTGCGCTTCCCCGGGCAGGTCGGCCGGATGGTGCTCGACGGCGTCCCCGACCCCGGCGCGGACACCGCGGCGGTGCTGGACGCGGTCGCCGCCGGCGCCCAGTCCACGCTGGACGCCTTCGCCACGGACTGCGCGGCGCGCAAGTGCGCCCTCGGCGACCCGAAGGCCGCCCTCGCCACGCTCACCGGGCAGCTGCGGCAGAACATCGCGCCGTTGACCGACGACGGTGTCGCGTTCGGGCCGGGGGTGGCGATGTTCGCCGTCTACTCGGGACTGGCGCAGCGCTCGCGGTGGCCGGAGCTGGCCGACGCCATCGCGGCGGCGCGGTCGGGGGACATCAGGCCGCTGGCGGCGTTCGCCACGCCGGCGCTGCACGACTCGCGCGCGCAGCCGTCCCGGCTCGACGCCACGGTCGCGACCCGCTGCAACGACAGCCAGACGCGGCTCTCGGCCGACCAGCTCGACCAGGTCGTGGCCGGGATGCGGGCGAAGTACCCGCAGTTCGGCGCGGTCGTCGCCCAGCAGCTGGCCTGGTGCGGGCCGTGGCCGGTGCGGACCGAGCCGCTGCCCGCGGCGGGCGGGCCGGGCGCGCCGCCGATCCTGGTCGCGGCCACCGCGGCCGACCCGGTGACGCCCCAGCTCGGCAGCACCCGCGCGGCGGACCAGATGCCGTCGGCGGTGACGATCACGTGGCAGGGCGCGGGCCACGGCGCGGTGGGCGGGTCCCCGTGCGTCACGGACGCGGCCCGCGCCTTCCTGGTGGACGGCAAGATCCCGGCCGACGGCACCCTCTGCCCCGCCTGACCCCGTAAGTCACGTGATCAGAGACGGAACTCGCGTGATCGGAGCCGGATCTCGCGAGTTACGGCTTCAATCACGCGAGTTCCGTACCCGATCACGCGAGTGACGGGTTACTGGCGGTAGGACTCGACCTCGGAGACCGGGCGGGCCGCGGCTTCGTCCGGGTTCTCGTGGAACTCGGTTTTCGCGCGCCGCTGCCGGAGCAGGTCCCAGCACTGGTCGAGCTGCTGCTCGACCGCGGTGAGGCGATCCTTGTCGCCGCCGCTCAGCCCCACCCCGACCGAGCGCGACCGGAGCTCGTGCTCCTCCGCGATCAGCTCGTCGATCCGGCCCAGGATTTCGCCGTCGGCCATCAGTTCCTCCTCGTACGGTTGCTCGGTGGAGACGCTACCCCGGACCCGGGAATTCCCGCCGCACCCGGTTCGTTGACCAGGGCATGAGCACCGTTGAGCTGACTGCCGAGAACTTCGACCAGACGGTAAACGACAACGAGTTCGTCCTGATCGACTTCTGGGCGAGCTGGTGCGGCCCGTGTCGTCAGTTCGCGCCGGTCTACGAAAAGGCCTCCGAGAAGCACGACGACCTCGTGTTCGCGAGCGTCGACACCGAAGCGCAGCAGCAGCTCGCCGCCGCCTTCGACGTCCGCTCCATCCCGACGCTGGCCATCATCCGCGACAAGACGCTGATCTACGCCCAGCCGGGCGCGCTGCCCGAGCCGGCCCTCGAAGAGCTCATCAAACAGGCTCGCGAGGTCGACATGGACGAGGTCAAGCGCAAGGCCGCCGAAGCCGAGGCCGAACAGGCCTGACCACCACCACATGACGAAGGCCGCCCCGCGGGGCGGCCTTCGTCATGTTCAGGAGCGCGTCGCGAGCCCGCGCAGGAAGAACGACAGGTTCGCCGGACGCTCGGCCAGGCGGCGCATGAAGTAGCCGTACCACTCGTCGCCGTAGGGCACGTAGACGCGCATGCGCGAGCCCGCCGCCGCGATCCGCGCCTGCTCCTCCGGCCGGATGCCGTAGAGCATCTGGAACTCGTGGTCGTCGTCCTTCCGGCCGTTCTCCTCGGCCAGCGCGGCGGCGATCTCGATCATCCGCGGGTCGTGCGACGCCACCATCGGGTAGCCCTGGCCGGCCATCAGCACGCGCAGGCAGCGGACGTAGGACTTGTCCACTTCGGACTTCTCCGCGAAGGCCACCGACTCCGGCTCGGCGTACGCGCCCTTGCACAGCCGCACGCGCGATCCCGGCCCGGACAGGTCGCGGCAGTCCTGCTCGGTGCGCCGCAGGTAGGCCTGCAGCACCGCGCCGACCCACGGGTACTCGCCGCGCAGCTCGCGCAGGATGCCGAGCGTCGAGTCCGTGGTGGTGTGGTCCTCCATGTCGAGCGTCACGGTCGCCCCGACCGCCTCGGCCGCCGCGCAGATCTTCCGCGCGTTCTCCAAGGCGACGTCCTCGCCGTCCGCCGGCAGGAACTGGCCCACCGCCGACAGCTTCACCGAGACGTCCGCGCCGTCGGCCAGCCCTTCCGCGGCCAGGGCCGAGAGCACGGCCTCGTAGGCCGCGACCGTGGCCGACGCCTGTGCGGCGTCGGTGGTGTCCTCGCCCAGGTGGTCGAGGGTGATCCGCCGGCCGTCCGCCGCCAGTTCCCTGGCGACGCGGACGGCGTCGGCGGTCTCGGACCCGGCGACGAACCGGCGCACCACGGATCGCGTGGCCGGCACCGCTTCGACGAGCCGCCGGATGCCCTTCGACCGGGCGGCGGCGAGCAACGGGGCACGCAACATGACGGACCTCCCTCAGCCCTGGTGCGGGTAGCGGACGCTGGTCGGCGGGACGAACGTCTCCTTGATGGAGCGGGGGCTCGTCCAGCGCTGCAGGTTGAAGATCGAACCCGCCTTGTCGTTGGTGCCCGAGGCCCGCGCGCCGCCGAACGGCTGCTGGCCGACGACGGCCCCGGTCGGCTTGTCGTTGACGTAGAAGTTGCCGGCGGTGAACTTCAGCGCCTCGGACGCCTTCGCCACGGCCGTGCGGTCGTTGGCGATGATCGCGCCGGTCAGCGCGTACGCGGCGGTCTCGTCGACCAGCTTGAGCACGGCGTCGAAGTCGCCGTCTTCGTAGACGTAGACCCCGAGGATCGGGCCGAAGTACTCGGTGCTGAAGATCTCGTGCGCCGGGTCGTCGGTGACGAGGATCGTCGGCTGGACGAAGTAGCCGTCTTCGTCGTCGGCCGTGCCGCCGGTGAGGACCTCCACCGAAGGGTCGTTCTTGACCCGCTCGAACAGCTCCGCGTGCTTGGTGAACGCGCGCCGGTCGATCACCGCGCCGCCGAAGTGCGACAGGTCGGTGACGTCGCCGTAGGACAGCGCCTCGGTCTCGGCGACCAGACCGTCCTTCAGCCGGTTCCAGACGCTGCGCGGGATGTACGCGCGCGAAGCGGCGGAGCACTTCTGGCCCTGGTATTCGAAAGCGCCGCGGACCATCGCCGTGCGCAGGACGTCGACGTCGGCCGACGGGTGCGCGACGATGAAGTCCTTGCCGCCGGTCTCGCCGACCAGCCGCGGGTAGCCGCGGTAGCCCGCGATGTTCGCGCCGACCGTGGCCCACAGGTGCTGGAACGTCGCGGTGGACCCGGTGAAGTGGATGCCGGCCAGGTCGCGGTGGGTCAGGGCGACCTCGGAGACGGCCTTGCCGTCCCCCGGCAGCAGGTTGATGACGCCCGGCGGCATGCCCGCCTCTTCGAGCAGCCGCATGGTCAGGTGCGCGGCGAACGACTGCGTCGGCGACGGCTTCCACAGCACGGTGTTGCCCATCAGCGCGGGCGCGGTCGGCAGGTTGCCGGCGATCGCGGTGAAGTTGAACGGCGTGATCGCGTAGACGAAGCCCTCGAGCGGGCGGTGCTCCAGCCGGTTCCACACGCCGGGCGAGCTGATCGGCTGCTCGGTCAGCACGCGACGGCCGAACTCGACGTTGAAGCGCCAGAAGTCGGCGAGCTCGCAGGCGGCGTCGATCTCGGCCTGGGTCGCGGTCTTGGACTGGCCGAGCATGGTGGCGGCGTTGAGCGTGGCGCGCCAGGGGCCGGTCAGCAGGTCGGCGGCGCGCAGCAGGATCGCGGCGCGGTCGTCGTAGGACAGCGCGCGCCACTCCGGCGCGGCCTTCGCGGCCGCCGCGATGGCGTCGGTCGTGTCCTGCTGGGTGGCGCTGTGGATGGTGCCCAGCACGTGGCGGTGGTTGTGCGGCTGGACGACCTCGATCTTCTCGCCGCCGCCGAGGCGCTGCTCGCCCCCGACGGTGATCGTGAGGTCGACGGGTTCCGCCTGGCCCAGCCGCTTGAGCGCACCCTCGAGTTCCGCGCGCTCAGCGCTGCCCGGCGCATACGTCAGCACCGGCTCGTTCTTCGGGGCGGGGGTCTGGGTCACGGCGTCCACGGCGGCTCCTCTGCAGCGCTGTACGTCTCTGATGCCCCGAACGGTAACTCCGGACACGCTTCGGCGGCTTGTCCGAACGGCTAAAATCAATCGGGTGACCTTGGCCGATCGGATAACATCGTTGCGCCACGTGCTGGCCACCCTCGGGGAACCGCTGGTCGAGGTCGTCGTGGCCCCGCACGGCCTGGGCGTCCCGGTCACCGACGTCGTGATCCTCGATCCCGAAGACCCCTTGGAAGCCTCGCCGGGCGACCTGGTGCTGGTGATCGGCGCGCGCGGCCGGGCGGCGGCGCCCGCGATCCGCGCGGCCGGGCGCGGCGGGGCGGCCGCGGTGGCGGTCAAGGGCGCGACGGGTGCCGACGTCGCCGCCGACGCGGGCGTCGCACTCCTCACGGTCGGCGCCGAGGCGCGCTGGGAGCAGGTGGAGTCGCTGGCCCGCGGGGTCGTCGAGGCGGCCCGCGCGGGTGGTGAGGCGGCCAGCGGCGAGGTGCTCGGCGACCTGTTCGCCCTGGCCCAGACGATCGCGACGCTCACCGGCGGCCTGGTCAGCATCGAGGACACGGCGAACCGCGTCCTCGCGTACTCA
This sequence comes from Amycolatopsis sp. NPDC051106, assembly GCF_040682775.1. Classification (NCBI taxonomy): domain Bacteria; kingdom Bacillati; phylum Actinomycetota; class Actinomycetes; order Pseudonocardiales; family Pseudonocardiaceae; genus Amycolatopsis; species Amycolatopsis sp. NPDC051106. Next base: position 46,736 of record NZ_JBFBBQ010000059.1, read on the forward strand.
CGGGCGGGAGACGAGGTCGACGAGCTGCGGCGGCTGTCGATCCTCGGCCGCGAAGGCCCGGAACGCTACCTCGCGATGCTGCGCGAATGGGGTGTTTACCAGCGGCTTCGCGCCGGCGAGGGGATCGTCCGGATCGACGAACGACCGGAGCTGGGCATCCGCCGGCGCATCGCGGCGGGCATCCACGCGGGCAAGCAGCCGCTCGGCACGATCTGGGTCCAGGAAGGCGCCCAGCCGCTCACCGAACGCGCCGAGACGGCCCTGCTCGGCGCCAGCCGCACCCTCGCGCCGCAGCTGATCCGCGCCCGCACGCTGCCCAGCCCAGAGCTGCGGCTGCGGGAAGATCTCCTGGCGAGCCTGCTGGAAGGGCGGCTGGACGCGGAGTCCGTCGCGGACGACATCGGCGCCGACCCGGCCCGGCCCGCGCAGGTCCTGGCGTTTTCGCTGGAGCGATCGGACAACCGGCAGCTGCGCCGGGCCGAACTGGTCCACCTGATCGCCGTCCACACGGCGGCCTACCGGCGCAGCGCGCTGGTGAGCGTGATCGGCGGCCGCGTCTACGCGCTGCTGCCGGACCTGCCCGAGCACTCGGACGCGGCGGTGCTGGCGCTGGCCCGGGAGATCGTCGGCACCGCGCGACGGCACCTGGACGTCCCGGTGCGGGCGGCGCTCGGCGGCGTGGTCCCGCGGCTGTCGGACGCGGCCGCGTCCCGGGGCGACGCCGACCGCGTCCTGGCGGCGATGGCCCGCGGGCACTGGCCGGCCGACGTCGCCTCGCTCGCCGACGTCCGCGCCGAGGTGCTGCTGTCGGAGGTGCTGGCGTTCCTGGGCGGGCAGCCGCGCATCCGCGACCCGCGGCTGACGTCGCTGGTGGAGCACGACACCGAGCACGGCGGGATCCTGGTCCCGGCGGTCCTGGCGTGGCTCGACGCGTTCGGCGACGTCCGCGCGGCGGCCCGGGTCCTGAACATCCACCCCAACACCGTCCGCTACCGCGTCCGGCGCGCCGCCGAAGTGTCCGGAGTGGACTTCGAGGACCCGGCCCAGCGCATCCTCACTCAGCTGCAGCTGCGGCTCTGATCCTGCTAGCTTCGCCGGCGTGGATCTCTTCTCGCGCACGTGGGCGGCGTTGCGGGCCGCGGTCGCCGCCCTGCCCGACGACGACTTCGCGAAGCCGTCCGGCTGCCGGGGGTGGCTGGTCCGGGACCTGGTGTGCCACCTGGTGATCGACGCCCAGGACGTCCTGATCACGCTGGTGACGCCGGCTTCCTCGGCGGTGACGCACGACGCGGTGACCTACTGGGCGGTGGCTTCCGAACCGCCCTCCGGCGACGATCCGCTGGACGCGCTGATCGTCCGCCTGGCGGCGGCGTACGAGGACCCGGCGCTGCTGAAGTTCCACCTCGACGACGTCGGCGCGGCGGCGGGCCGCGCGGCCGGCCTGGCCGACCCGGGGATGCGGGTGGCGACGCAGGACATGGTGCTCACCGCGGGCGACTACCTCTCCGCGTACGTGCTGGAGTGGACCTTGCACCACCTGGACCTGGTGGCCCACGTGCCTTCGGCGCCGGGACCGCCGGCCGAAGGCTTGGCGCGGACGCGGTCGATGCTGGAGAAGATCGCGGGGGCGCACTTCCCGCCGTCGTTCTCCGACCCGGACGTGCTGCTGGTGGCGACGGGCCGCCGCTCCCCGACGGACGCCGAGCGCGAGGCCTTGGGCGACCTGTTCACGCGGCTGCCGTTCATTCTCGGGTGAGCTCAGGGAATTGCCCCGCCGGTAATTCTTCGACGCGATATCCGGGTATCGGGAAATCGGCTCACGCAAGCGCGGGAAGATCGGCCAGTCCGGCGAGCGCGGCGAAAGAATCGAGCCGCGCGGATTGGTCGTAGGCGGCCGTCGTCGCGAGGACTTCGTCGGCGCCCGCGGCCGCGACGAGCGCGCCCAGGCGGTCCGCCACTTCGCCCGGCGTCCCCGAAATCTGGCCGTCCAGGGTCTCCTCGAGGCGCCGGCGCTCGCGGTCGGTCATCGGCAGCGCCAGGACCTCCGCGGGTGGCGACAGCGGCGGGAAGACGCCGTGGGAGCGCGAATACACCGTCGCCCACGCTTCCGAGACGAGCAGGCGGCGCGCGTCGGCCGCCGAGTCCGCGACGGCGATCGCCGACGACACCACGACGTACGGCTCCCGCGTCCACTCCGACGGCCGGAAGCCGTCGCGGTAGCGCGTCACGGCTTCGGTCAGGGCGCGTTCACCGCGGACGGGCGCGATCACCAGCGGCAGCCCGAGCTCCGCGGCGAGGTCGGCGCCGGACCCCGTGGCCAGCAGGAACGGCGGCACGCGCAGCCCCTCGGCGGGGTAGGCGTGGACGCCCGGATAGGCGTGCTCGCCGGTGAAGAACCCGAGGAGCTCCCGCACCTGCGCGCCGAAGTCGTCGGCGGCCTCCTTGCCGTGCCCGAGCGCCTCGCGGACACCGCCGGTGAAGCCGACCGAGCGGCCCAGCCCCATGTCGATCCGGCCCGGGTGCAGCGCTTCCAGGACACCGAACTGCTCGGCGACGACCAGCGGCCGGTGGTTCGGCAGCATGACGCCCCCGGTGCCGACGCGGATCCGGCTCGTCGCGGCCGCGACGGCGGCGGCCAGCACGGTCGGCGCGGACCCGGCGACCCCGGGCACGCCGTGGTGCTCGGAAACCCAGAACCGGTGGTAGCCCAGCCGTTCGACGTCGGCGGCGAACGCGACGGTGTCCCTCAGCGCCCGCGCGGTCCCGCCGTCACGCCGCACCGGCGAGCGGTCGAGCACGGAAAGCTTCACCCCGGGTGCAACGCCCGGCGCGGGACGGGATTCCCGTCAGGGGCGCCAGCGCTCGCTGTAGTCCGGGTGGTCGGTGTAGGGCAGGGCCAGCAGGCGCAGCGTGAGGCACCAGTTGGAGCCGGCCTCGTCGGCGGGCACGTGGCAGGTCTCACACCAGTATTCGCTGCCGTAGAGCGGAAAGCCGGGCACCTTCTCCGACACCGTGGTGCGGTGCGCGAGCAGGATCCGCCGGGTCGCCTCGATCTCGTTGATCATCTGGTTGACCGCGTCGAGATCCAGGTCGGTCAGCCCCCGGATCTTCTGCTCCACGGCGACCTTCGTCTCGCCGCGGTTCATGGCGTCACCGGCCTTGGCCTTGTTGACGGCCTGCATGATCATCGCCTGCCGCGCGCCCACGCGCGCGGCGAGGAAAGCGATCAGGTCGTCCACTGAGGGCCTCCCTCGAACTCGCCCCAGGACATGTCTGCCGGGGAGTCGTCGATCCGGGAACGCACGTTACGCCGTCGGAGCCGGTGGTCGAGACCACCGAGGCGGCCGTACGCCATTTGTGACCCGAAAGGCGACAGCGGGCAGCGAACTGATCACTCCGCGTTTTCCGGTGTGCAGTTTCGATTAAGCCTTTGACGAGTTCTCGGGTGCGGAAGTGGCCCGCGGCACCCGTGTGGGGCCGCGCACAGTCACGCCTCCGGCCGCGCCTTGCTGGGCTGGACCCGCTTGGGCTCCCCCGGCATCTTCGGGTAGTCCGGCGGGTACGGCATGTCCCCCAGCCCGTGGTCGCGCAGGTCGCGTTCGTACCACTCCAGCGCCGTCTCCAGGCCGAACGCCTCCGCGTCCATCGCCTCGTGCAGGTCGCCGTGGGCGGCCAGGAACGCCGGGATCGTCAGCACGTCGAAGTCGTCCGCGTCGACCTCCGGCAGCAGGTCCCACGTCAACGGCGTCGACACCGTGGCGCGCGTGGTGCCGCGGACCGACCAGCTCGACGCCACCGTGCGGTCGCGCGCCGCCTGGTTGTAGTCCAGGAACACGCGGCCGCCGCGCTCCTCCTTCCACCACGCGATCGTCGCCTTCTCCGGGATCCGCCGCTCGACCTCGCGGCCCAGCGCGATCACCGCGTGGCGGACCTCGACGAAGTCCCACTCCGGCCGGATCCGCACCAGCACGTGCACCCCGCGGCCGCCGGAGGTCTTCGGGTAGCCCGTCAGCCCCGCGTCCGCCAGCACCTCGCGGACCACCTGCGCGACCTCGACCGCGTCGGCGAACCCGGCCCGGTCCGGCGGGTCGACGTCGATGCGCAGCTCGTCCGGGTGGTCCACGTCGGCGCGGCGGACCGGCCACGGGTGGAAGTCGAACGTCCCCAGGTTGGCCGCCCAGGCGAAGACGGCCGGCTCGGTCGGGCACACCTCGGCGGCCTTGCGGCCCGACGGGAAAGTGATCTCGGCGGTCTCGAGCCAGTCCGGCGCGCCCTTGGGCACGCGCTTGGCGTAGAACCACTCGCCCTCGACGCCGTCGACGTAGCGCTTCAGCGTGGTCGGCCGCTCGCCGATCGCCCGCAGCAGCGGCGCGCCGACGGCGATGTAGTGCTCGACGACCTGCCGCTTGGTGATGCCGCGCTGGGGGAAGTACACCTTGTCCGGGCTCGAGACGCGGACGGTGCGCCCGCCCACCTCGTACTCGACCGGGTCACCGTGCTTGGGCATGCGGTGCACGCTAGCGGTGATCGCGCCGCCCGGCCCCCGCGAACCTGCCCGGCGGCTCCCGCGCGGCTCCCGGCCCAAGCGTCTTGAATGAGTCATTCAGGACCTCCGGTGACCTGAATGACTCATTCAAGACATCCGGCGAGCGACACCGGACGTGGCGAAGGCCCGCGCAGGACCGCCGGTAGGCTGGAGCGGGTGTCCGGCCGCACCAAGCTGATCGTCGCGCTCGCCGTGGCCGCCCTCTTCGTGGCGGCCGTGGTGCTGGTGCCGATCCCCGGGCCCGCCGAGCTCCGCGCCTGGGCCGCCGCGACCGGGCCCGCCACCCCGCTCGTGCTGCTCGTGGCGTACTCGCTGCTCACCGTCGCGCCGATCCCGCGCACCGTCTTCAACCTGGCCGCCGGCCTGCTGGTCGGCACCGCGGCCGGGATCGCCATCGGCCTGGTCGCCACCACCATCGCGGCCGGCCTGTCCTTCGGCCTGGCCCGGCTGCTCGGCCGCGACCTGGTCACCCGGCACCTGCACCGGTCCGCCGTCCGGAAGGTCAACGACCGGCTCTCCGACGGCGGCGTCCTCGCGATCACCTCGCTGCGGCTCATCCCGGTGGTGCCGTTCGCGCCGTTCAGCTACCTGTGCGGCGTGTCGTCCGTGCGACCGGCCCCGTACCTGGCCGGTACGCTGCTCGGCAGCGTGCCGGGCACCGTCGCCGTGGTCGTCCTCGGCGACGCCCTCACCGGCGACACGCCGCCCGCGCTGCTCGCCTGCTACGGCGCGTTCGCGCTGGCCGGGGCGATCGGACTGGTCAGGGTGTTCCGGAAACGGGTCCCGGCGGGACCGGTGCCCGAACCGGAGCCCGCCGGACCGGCTGGCTGACGCGAACAGCACAAGGCCGACCGCTACACTCGATCGGGTGCGCGAAGCGGAAACGCGCTGAGCAGGGCCACCATCACCGGGAATTTCGTCAGGAGCAGTCGCCATCGACACCGGTCAGCTGATCGCGGGGCACTACCGCCTCGTCGAGCACATTGGTAGCGGTGCCATGGGAGTCGTGTGGCGCGCCACCGACGTGCGCCTCGAGCGCGACGTCGCGATCAAGCAGATCCTCCCCCAGCCGGGCGTGTCCGAGACCGAGCGCGACAACATGCGCCAGCGCGCGATGCGCGAGGCGAAGAACGCGGCCCGGTTCCAGCACCCGAACGCGATCGTGGTGTTCGACATCGCCGAGCACAACGGCGACCCGTGCCTGGTGATGGAGTACCTCAACGGGCCCAGCCTCTCCACGATCCTCGCCCAGGAGGGCACGCTCCCGCTCGGCCGGATCGCGCGCATCGGCGAGCAGGTGGCGTCCGCCCTGGTGGCCGCGCACCGCGCCGGGATCGTCCACCGCGACGTCAAGCCGGGCAACATCCTCATCGACGAGACCGGCACCGCGAAGATCACCGACTTCGGCATCTCGCGCGCGGCCGGCGACATGACGCTGACGGCCACCGGCCTGATCGGCGGCACCCCCGCCTACCTGGCACCCGAGCTGGCCCGCGGCGCCGACCCGGTGCCCAGTTCCGACGTCTTCGCCCTCGGCGCGACCCTCTACCAGGCGATCGAAGGCACCACGCCGTACGGCAACACCACCAACCAGCTCGCGCTGCTCTACGCGGCGGCGAACGGCCAGATCAACCCGCCGGTGCAGGCGGGCGCGGCCACCGCGCTGCTGATGAGCCTGCTGCGCAGCGAGCCGGGCGAGCGCCCCAGCATGGCCGAGGCCCGGGAGCGGCTGGCCGCGCTGGCCCGCACCGAGCCGGGCGGCATGTCGGCGTCACCGCCGCTGCTCTCGGGTGGCGGGGGCCGCAAGCCCGCCGCACCCGCCGAGAGCGGCGGCCGCCCGCCGTGGCAGCGCACCGACCAGCCGGCGCCGTCGTCCCCGCCGGTCGGCACGCCGGTGCCCGCGGGCAAGGCGCCGTCGAACCCGCCGCGCCCGACCGCGGCGTTCATGCCGATGCGGTCCCCGGCCGCGCCGCCGAACACCCCGCCCAGACCGATGCCCGCGGCCGCGCCCACGGCCAGGGCCCCGCAGTACTCGTCCGCCCCCTCGAAGCCGGACAACAAGCGCAAGTACGCGATCTTCGCCGGCGCGGGCGCCGCGGTCGTCGTGCTCGCGGTGATCGTGTTCCTCGTGGCGAACTCCGGGGGCAGCGGCGGCACAGGCGGCACCACGAACGCCCAGTCGCCGAGCCGGCCCACCACCGGGCAGTCGTCGCCGAAGCCCAGCAGCTCGGACGACGCTCCCGCGTCCGCCAAGCTGGGCCAGACGCCGTCCGAGGGCAAGATCACGAGCTACCAGCAGGCCGGCCAGTTGCTCGCCAACACCTACTACCCGAACGTCGAGAACGGCTGGAGTTATCTCACGCCCGCCGCCCAGGCGGTCTACGGCTCGCAGGACGAATACAGGTCCTACTGGGGCGCCCACAAGGGCGACCTCAGCGGCTGGAGATCGGCCACGGCGGCGGGCAGCGGGAGCGACGGCTCGCTGGACCTGACGATGGAGCTCAACGGCTCCCGCCGGAAGTACCACATCGTGCTAGTCGGCGGGCAGCTGCTGATCGACAGCAACACGAAGCTCGACGCGAACCCCGACACCGGTCTCTGAGACTTAACGCGCCGCTGGTGGGCTGACGGGCGCCGATGGCCTACCGTGGAAGCATGGCCGACAACGGAGCTTCGCTGCCGGGCCAGAATCCTCGGTTCCACGAGGATCTGGTCGGCCTGGACCCGTACGACCCGGAGGCGCGCGCGTTCGCCGAGCACCTCGACCGGATCGAGCGTTCCGGTCCCAACTACACCATCGAAGCCGCGCTGGACGGCGTGTCCGACTTCGCCGATTCCAGCAACCGCCTCGGCGGGCTCCGGTACTGGGTGTCGGCCCTGATCGTGGTGCTCATCGTGCTCGGCGTGATAGTCGCCGCATGGGACATCGTGGTGCACGCCCTGGCGTGGCTCGCGGCGTAACGTGGAACGGGTGAAAGGTATGAAACCCGTTGTCGGCGCCACCCCACGCGTCGTGAAGTCCGAGCAGGAATGGCGGGCGGAGCTGGGCCCGGAGGAGTACGCCGTGCTCCGCCAGGCCGGCACCGAACGGCCGTTCACCGGTGAGTACACCGACACCAAGACCACCGGCGTCTACGAGTGCCGTGCGTGCGGTGCCGAGCTGTTCCGCAGCGACACGAAGTTCGAGAGCCACTGCGGCTGGCCGTCGTTCTACGACCCCGCCGACTCCGACGCCGTGCTGCTGCGCGAAGACCGCACCATGGGCATGAAGCGCATCGAGGTGCTCTGCGGCTCCTGCCACAGCCACCTCGGGCACGTCTTCGAGGGCGAGGGCTACCCGACCCCGACCGACCAGCGCTACTGCATCAACTCGATTTCCCTGAAACTGGTACCCCAGTCCTAAATCTGCCTTAAGCCGGCAACCCGCCGCCCTTCCTCGAACGTAGTCTCCGCACACGGACGAGGGAGGGCGGCATCATGACCGACACCTGGAGCATTCCCGGCCCGTTGTTCGCGGGCCTCTACCTGGGCCTGCTGCTTCTGCCCGCGGGCTACGCCGCGGTGCGAACCCTGCTGCTGCGGCGCGGCCGCGCGGGCGGCGTCCCGGAGCGTGCCGAAGAGCTGGCCCTCCTGACCGGCGGGCGCGCGCGGGCCGGCGAGTTCGTCGTCGCCCGGCTGCTGGAGCGTCAGACCATCCGGATGGACGGCACCGGCCGGGTGCACCGCGTCCGGGGCAGCGACGCGGACGACCTGGGCCGATCGGCGCTCGCGCGGATCAGCAAAACCGGCACCGCCGTCGACTCGGTGCGCCGCGAGGTGCGGCACCACCCGGCGCTGGTCGACCTGGAGAACGGGCTGATCGCGCGCGGCCTGCTCGTCGACGCCCGGAAAGTGCGACTGACCTGGGTGTTCACCGCCGTCGTGTACTGGGCGCTGGTCGTGTTCGGCGTGGTTCGCCTGATCGCCGGCAGCTCCACCGGGCACCCCGTCGGCTTCCTGCTGGGCCTGCTGCTGCTGGGCCTGGTCGCGGCCATCTTCGTCACGACCCGCGCCGCGAACGCGCCCGAGGTCAAGGCCACCTCCGCCGGGCGCGCCGCGGCCCGCGAAGCCGAGCGCGCCGGCGTGCTGACGGCCGGCTCGGCGGGCGCGGTCGCGGCCGGCGGGTTCGACAGCCACCCCGACAAGGACGTCCGGCTGGCCGTCAGCCGCTCCACGGTCGTCTCGGCCACCCGCCAGTACAGCCGCCGCGGCCGGTGGGCGGCGGCCGGGGGCGGCGGGGTCGCCGGCTACTACGGCGGCAGCTCCTGCGGCGGTGGCGGCAGCTCCTGCGGCGGCGGGGGTGGCGGCGGCTGCGGTGGCGGTGGCGGCGGGGGTTGCGGCGGTTGAAACGCCGACGCGACCGCTCGCGTCTGACAGCTACGGTAACCGCAACTCAGTGAGGGGAGACGGGCGATGGCCGACCCGTGGGGCATCTCCGGACCGGATTTCGTGGTCCTCTACATCGCACTGCTCGGCGCGGTGCTGCTGATCCGGGTCATCGTCGCCGGCGTCGCCGCGAGCCGGGCGCTGCGGGCGGACCACGAGCAGCCCGGCCCGCCGCCGACGGTCTACGAGCTGGCCTTCCTGGCCGGCGGGCCCGACCGCGCGGTCGACACCGCGATCGCGGCGCTGGTGGAGCGCGGCCAGCTGCGGGTGAACAGCTACCGGCAGATCAGCAAGGCCGGGACGCGGCCGGTCGACCCGCTGGAGCGGGCGGTCGCCGATGTGGCGAAGCTGAAGACGACCTCGACGATCCGCGCGAAGGTCCGCGGCTCCGCGGCGATGCGCGCTCTGGAAGAGAGCCTCGACCAGCGGGGGTTGCTGGCTTCGGCGGCGGCCAAGCGGCGGTCGCGGACGTTCGGGCTCGTCCTGCAGCTGGCCGTGCTGGTGCTGGGCGTCGTCCGGCTGGTCAACGGCATCTCACTAGGCCGTCCGGTGGGCGTCCTGGTGTTCCTGGTGCTCATCGCGGCCGTGCTGACGATCGTGGCCGCGGTCCGCCGGTCGAAGACCGGGCCCCGGCAGCCGTCGGGCGCGGGCCGCCGCCTGCTCGGCCAGGCACGCTCCGCGGCGAGCGGGCCGGTGCCGGCCGGGATGC
>NZ_JBFBBQ010000060.1:0-55885 GCF_040682775.1 Amycolatopsis sp. NPDC051106
GCGCATCGAGGAGCTGAAGAAGCCGCCGGAGCGGCTCGAGGACCTCGACGAGCGGATGCAGCGGACGGTTGCCGTTCGGCCGCCGCGGCCGACGAACGCCCCTCCGGGATGCGGTCGATGACCAGCCAGTTCTCGTCGTGGCCGGCCACCGACGGCACCGGGACCGCCGCCGCCGAGGCCAGCCAGCGCAGGCCCGCCGCCTCGGCCGTGGTCGCCCCTGGAGCGTGCCCGCGCTTGAGCATGACGACGCGGCCGTCGTCGAGGACGGCTTCGCGGAGGTCGCCGGCCATCGGGCGGGACTCGGTGACGCTGTGCCCGGTGAGCCGGGCCACGGGCTCGGTCATGTCCCGCACGGTACCGGCGCGCTACGGTGGCTGTCGCAGACACAGGGGAGCGGCGGTGACGGTGCGGGTCGAGGAATTCGAACGGGTGCTCGGCGAACTGGCGGAGGTCGAGCGGTCCGAGGCGCGCGACTATTCGTCGTTCGGCGTGCGGGGCAAGCGGTTCGGCTACTTCTGGCCGCGGACGCGGACCGTCGGCCTGAAGCAGACGATCTCCGAACAGCTCGCCCTGGTGTCCGAACGGCCGGACGTCTTCGAGGTCCAGTTCACCGCCGGCGGCTTCGGCTGGGTCGTGGTGTACCTCGACGGCATCGACGCCGACGAGCTGGCCGAGCTCCTCTACGAGGCCTGGCGGCTGTCGGCGCCGGAGGAGCTCGTCGCGGAGGTCCCCTTCACCAGGATCGCCCGGGCGTAGAGCAGGTCGAACCCCTGCCGCTGCGCGTTCTGGTGCGACTTCGAACCCGGCTGCGTGGTGACGACGGCGACGTCGCACCCGGCTGCTGCGGCCGCCGCGAGCCGCGCCCGCAGCAGCGCGGTCTGCACACCCTGGCGACGGTGGGCGGGCACGGTCGCCGCGCCGGTGAACTGCGCGATCCCGTCGGTGACGCGGAAACTCGCGCCGCCCGCGAACTCGCCACCGCGCCATGCGGCGTACCGCGTCACCCCGGCCATGTCCGCCATCGCGTCGATGACGGTCTGCCGGGGGAAGTCTTCGTGGGACGGCAGGCCTTCGGTGTCGGCGACGGCGAACGCGTCGGCGACCTCGGACAGCCACCGGTCCAGTTCGTCGTCGCGGATGAGCCGGACGTCCTCCGGGACGTCGGCCTCCGTGACCCGGCGGCCGAGGACGTTCTCGAACGACTCCAGGCGGTATCCGCGCCCGGTCAGGAACGCGCCCAGCGCGGGGTCGGCGAGCTGGCACAGCTCGACCTGCGCCGGCGCGCCCAGCTCGGCGAACGCGGCTTCGACCTCGTCGAGAGCCGCCGCGTCCGGCACCGCGGAGAAGCCCAGCCCGGCGATCTTGTTGAACGGCGAGTCCGCCTCGGCGAAGCTCGCGACGCCGCCGGCGAGCGGCCGCGCGAACCCGATGGTGTCCCCGCGCCGCACGCGCGCGGCGTCGCTGCTTTCGGCGATCAGCCGCGCTTCGGCGCGTTCGATCCGCTCGGCCAGCGCGGTGCCGCAGAAAAGCCGTTCCCCGTCCATGCCCCCACAGTGGCGGACACGGACGGGGAACGAAACCCGATTATCAGCCCCCAGTGTCAGCCCTCGACACGATGCGACGCCCAGAACGACGTCAGGTCGGTCGACCCGGCCGCCGCCTGCGCCGCGGCCTTGAACTCGGCCGTCGTGGACACGCCGTACCAGTGCGACTGGGCGTACGACTTCAGCAGGTTCGCCATCGCCGTGTCGCCGATGGTCCGCCGCAGGTCGTGCAGCGTGCACTTGCCGTAGTTGTAGACCACCGTCGAGTACCGGGACGAATGCGCGTCCCAGTAGGCCATCGAGTTGGTCAGCTTCTCCGCGCTCGACTGCCACGTGATGCCGCAGCCGCTGCCGGTGACTCCGCGGTAGAGGTCGGTGGCGTAGTCGGTGAAGCTCTCGTCCAGCCACGGGGAGTTGTACTCGTCGTCGCCGACGATCCCGTAGAACCACTGGTGCGCCAGCTCGTGGGGGAGTGCCGTCGTGGACACGAGGTCGAGCACGAAGCCCGGGTACTCCATGCCGCCGAACCAGAAGTTGTTGTCCAGCACCACGTCCACCTCGCCGTACGGGTAGTCGCCGAAGCGGCCCGAGTGGACGTCGATCGAGTCGGCGGCCAGCGTCAGCATCTGGTTCGCGCTGCTCGTGGAGATCCCGCTGACCGAGTAGACGTTGACCCGCACGCCCTTGCCGGACGTCGTGGTGATCTTCGCGAACGGCCCGGCGGCCCACGCGAAGTCCCGCACCTTGTTCGCGACGGCGTGCGTGGTGGTCGTGGTGCCGCTGGTCGTCTCGGTCGACGAGCCGGTGGCCGGTGTCAGCAGCGACGTCGGGTGCACGAGGGTGACGTCGAAGTCGCCGATCACCGTGTAGAAGGACTCGCCGTTGTTGGTGTACGGGTCGAGGTGCCAGCCCGCGCCGTCTCGGACGGCCAGCACCGGCAGCGCGTTGCCGATCATGTTGTACGCGCCGTCGTGGCCGAACCGGTCCGCGCCGCTGGGCACGACGATGCTCAGGTCGAAGCCGACGGTCGCGGACTGGCCCTGGGCCAGCGGGCTCGGCAGCGTGACCTTCATGGCCGTGCAGTTCACGCTCAGCGCGGACGCCGTGCCGCCGGTGACGTTCGTGACCGTGATCGGCGTCGTCGGGCAGCTGCCGTGGTAGTTGTCCCAAAGCCGCAGGTAGACCTCGGGCAGCGCGGTCGCCGAGCCGTTGGTGAAGCTGACGCTTTGGTGCCCGGTCCACGTCGTGCCGGCCGCGTTCGAAGTCAGGTTGACCGTGTAGGCGGGGCTGATCGGCGTGCGCGTGGAGTCCGCGGGCGCGGCCGTGATCGTCCAGGCGAAGGTGGCGCTGCCGCTGTTGCCGGCCGGGTCCTTGGCCGTGACGGTCACCGAGGACGTCCCGGCGGTGGTCGGCGTGCCGGTGATCCGGCCGGAGCTCGCGCCGATCGCCAGCCCGGCGGGCAGGCCGGTCGCGGTCCAGGTCAGCGCGTCGCTCTGCGGGTCGGTGGCCTGGACCTGCAGCGACACGGCCTGGCCGGCGGCGCTCGACTGGGCGCCCGGCGAGGTGACGACCGGTGACTGCGGGTTGCTCGTCCCGGTCGTGGTCAGCGAAAAGTCGTCGAGGAGGAAGTTGGTCGCGAGGCTCGAGTCCTCGGTGCCGGTGATCTTGAGCGTGACGGTCTGCCCCAGGTAGCGCGACACGTCGACGGTGCGCTGGACGTACCCGGTGTTCTTGTCGAGGTTCGAGTAGCTCGCGAGGGTGTCGGAACCCGCCTGCACCACCAGCTTGTCGTAGGCGGTGCCGGTGGTCGTCTCCTTGGTGTCGACGTGCGCCCACCACGACAGCGACGCCGAAGCGCACCCGGCGGGGAGCGTCAGCACCTGGGAGAGGGTGTCGGTGTGCGTGCTGCCGTAGCCGTCCAGCCAGGCGTCCATCGTCCCGCCGTGCGCGGGCTCCGCCGTGGTGGCGGCGGAGATCACGCCACTGGTCTGGGTCCACGGCGCGGTACCGCTCTCGAACCCGCCGTTGCCGACGACCTGGTCACCGCAGACCGCGGCGGCTTCGGCCGGCGCGGCGACGACGACTGTGCCCAGCAGGCCGACAGCGGCACTGAGCGCAGCAGAAAGCACCCTCGATCTCATGGGGGGAGTCCTTTCCCGGCCCCGTCCGTCGGGGCCAGGAGAAAGCGTGCGCCGCCGCCGGGGCGGCAACAACCCGCCATGAGTCGGGTTCCGCGTCAGGCCTGCTGGAGCACGTTCAGCAGGATGAAGAGCAGCACGAGGGCGCCGACCACCGCGACCAGAGCCGACACCGCGGACCGGATCATCTCCCCGAACCCCTTGGCCGTGCGGGCCCGGTAGGCGGAGTAGTTCGAGCGTGCCTCGCGGGCGCTGTGGACGCGGCTGCCGACCAGCAGCCCCGCGGCCAGGGCGAGCAGAACGGCGAGGAAAACGGACACGGGAGATCCTTTCGGGGTTCGGGAACGAGGAACGGCCTCATTACTAGACCCGACGGACGTCGCGCGCCATGGCTTTTGGCCGATTCGTTTCCGGGCCGGTCGGCCCTGGTGGGACGCATGTCCCGCGTTCCTCGGAAGGCGGCGGCGCCGCCCCGACGGTATCCGCCGTCTTCCGTGTCACGCAAGGAGTTTTCGGTGGTCAGCCCTCGGTCGCGAGTCCTTTGTGCCGCTCCCGCAATTCGCGCTTGACGATCTTTCCGCTCGGATTCTTGGGAAGCCGGTCCGTGAACACGACGTACTTGGGGCATTTGTAACCGGCGAGGTGTACCTTTGCGTGGTCGATCACTTGCGCAGCGTCGAGAACGGCGCCGTCGCGCGGCACGACGACCGCGGTCACCGCTTCGATCCAGTGTGGATGACCGATCCCGAACACGGCGACTTCGGCAACACCGTCGAGCAGGTACAGCGCTTCTTCGACTTCGCGGCTCGCGACGTTCTCGCCGCCGGTCTTGATCATGTCCTTCTTGCGGTCCACGACGGACAGGTAGCCGTCTTCGTCGACGACACCGAGATCGCCGGAGTGGAACCAGCCGGCGCGGAACGCTTCGGCGGTCTTGGCTTCGTCGCGGTAGTAGCCGAGGGTGGCGTGCGGGCTCCGGTGCACGATCTCGCCGATCTCGCCCGGCGCCACGGGGTTGTCCTCGTCGTCGACGATCCGCGTTTCGACGTTGAGCGAAGGCCGCCCGGCCGAGCCGGCGCGGTCGAGCTGTTCGTGCGGGCGCAGGATCGTGGCCAGCGGCGCCATCTCGGTCTGGCCGTAGAAGTTCCACAGCTCGACTTCGGGCAGGCGCCGGCGCAGCTCGCGCAGCACCTCGACCGGCATCGCCGACGCGCCGTAGTACCCCTTCCGCAGGCTGGACAGGTCGGTCCGGTCGAAGTTTTCGTGGCGCAGCAAGGAGATCCAGACGGTGGGCGGGGCGAACAGTTTCGTCGCGCGTTCCCGCTCGACGGCGGCGAGCAGCGCGGCGGGGTCCGGGCCGGGCAGGATCACGCTGGTCGCGCCGAGGTAGACGTCGACGGAGAAGAAGCAGTCCAGCTGCGCGCAGTGGTACAGCGGCAGGGAGTGCACCTCGACGTCGTCGGCGCTCATGCCCCCGTCGATGACGCACGAGACGTACTGCGCGATGAGCGACCGGCTCGACAGCAGCACCCCCTTGGGGCGCGACTCGGTGCCGGAGGTGTACATGATCCGCAGCGGGTCGTCATCGGCGACGAGGACGTCGGGTGCGGTGCTGTCCCCTTCGGACAGCCAGGGGCCGATGTCCTCCGAGTCGCCGCCGCTGCTTTTCGGGATGCGGCCTTTGACCACGTCTCCTCGCTCGGCCAGTTCGAGGGCTTTGGCCGCGGTCGTCTCGAGGGCGTCCTCGGCGACGAACGCTTTGACTTCGGCGTGGCGGAGGATGTAGGCGATCTCGTCGGCACCGAGCATGAAGTTGACCGGCACGAGGAGGACACCGAGCTTGGCGGTGGCGAAGGCGAGGGCGCCGTACTGCCAGCAGTTGTGGCTCAGCAGGGCGAGCCGGTCACCTTTGCGGAGCCCCCGCGCGGCGAGCGCGCGGGCACAGCGGTTGGCGGCGGCCTCGAACTCGGCGAAGGTGAGCTTGACATCCCCGTCGACGATCGCGAGCTTGTCCGGCAGCCGCAGAGCGGTCCGGCGAAGCAGATCACCGAGCGAGTGCTGCCGGGCGCGGTCGACGAGGTCCTGATCCATCCCGGCAGTCTCGGCCGGGTCGGGGAAACTCGCAAGCTTCAGGCGCGCTCCAGCCAATCGGCGAGGGCGCGGCGGTGCGGCCTGTGGCGTTCGTCTTGCTCGTCGACTTCGGACGACTCGGGCCAGTCCACGAAGGCGAGCGGCGGGAGCCGGCCTGGGCTGGGCACCATCGCACCGTCGCGGTCAGCCGGGCGGTTACCCGAGGATGTGCGCCGCTCGTGTCTCGAGTGGGCGGCATCCCGGCAGTCTCGGCCGGGTCGGGGAAACTCGCAAGCTTCAAGCCGGGATCAGCGGGCGCTGTCGTCGATCTGCACGGGGTAGCCGGCGCGCAGGACGGCGATCGTGGCCGGTGGGGTCAGGACCGGGACGGTTCCTGCCTTGGGCAGCTGCTGCTTCCGGCCGTAGCCGCCGGTCGTCCACGTGGTCAGGTGCCCGTCGACGACGAGTTCCGGGTGGTTGCCGCGGAGTACGAAGACGCCGTCCGGGAGATCTGCCCAGCTCAGTTCGTGGAGCCGGCGGGCGTGGGTGCCGCGGAGCAGGCGTTCCGAGTGCAGCCGCCGGTTCATCTCCGTGGCCGAGGGCGTGCCGGGCCAGGCGTCGCGGTAGGCGGTGTACGCGGGGCGGCGGCACTCGGCGCAGGGCCGGTGCCCGGCGGCGAACGAGACGGCTTCGTCGTGGAAGTACAGGTGCGTGTAGCGGTTCGGCAGCCACTGCTCGCGCCACCTGCCGCCGAACGTGAGCGCGCAGGTGATCCACAGGTCGCCGCCGTGGAAGCGGACGATCTCGTGGCCCCGGTGCAGCACGCCCCGGTTGCCGGTCCACGCGCCGCGCAGCGGGATGTCGGCGATGTCACCGGCCGGCGTCACGCGGTTGCGCACCGGAGTCCTCGCTTTCCGGAGTGGCGGGGCACGCGGGCGCGCCGCAGAATGCGCGCATGCAGCCGACGGTCGTCCGGGTGGCGCGGCTGGCCGACCCGGCCGGGCCCGCCGACGGCGTCCGCGTGCTCGTCGAACGCCTGTGGCCGCGCGGGACCGCCCGCACGGCGGTGGTCCTGGACGGCTGGTACCGCGGGCTGGCGCCGTCCGACGAGCTGCGCACCTGGTACGGCCACGATCCCGGGCGGTTCGCGGAGTTCGCCGAGCGGTACCGCGCGGAGCTGCGCGAACCCGATCGGGCGGCGGCCTTGGAGCGGCTGCGCGCGCTGGCGGCGGGTGGGCCGCTGACGCTGCTGACGGCGAGCGGCTCGCCCCCGATCAGCCAGGCGGCGGTGCTGGCCGAGATCCTCGCCGGCGAGGGGTGACACCGGCCGCGATGGCTGCCGGCGAAGTTCTGCTCCAGCTGCCCAGTCACGACCGGGACCCGCCTTCCGAGCCACTCGCGGTCGTCGTCACCGTCGCGGTTGCCGTCCCCAGCGTGTCGTGGCGGGCGGTCAGCGTCAGCACCCCCGGCGGTCCCGCGAACGGCCGCAGCCACACCGCCGCCGCGCCACCCGTCGCGCCCAGATCCATCGTCGTCTCACCGACCAGCTCCGCAGGGCCGGTCAGCGCCAGCGACACCTTCCCGGTCGCGCCCGCGCGCAAGGTCCCGAAGCGGTCCGAAGCGGACACCACCACGCGAGTCGCGTCGCCGCCGTCGGCGCGCAGCTGCGGGTCGTCCGGGACGCACGCCAGCACGTCGTGGCTCCGATCGCCGCTGAACCGCCGGGACACCACCAGGCGGTCACCCACATAACCGTCGATGCGCAGCTGGGGACGCCGCCCGCGCGGCACCGTCAGGTCGGCGGCGAACGGTGGATACCGGAGGTGCGGGAACTCCGCGCGACGGCTGCGCGCCGAACCCACCGGCCGGTCGTCCAGGAACAGCTCGAGCCGGTCGCAGTTGGACCAGATCGTCGCGGCCCGCCCGGGTCCGGCCGGCGACGCGGTGAAGTCCCAGGCGAACCCGGGCTCGACGACCGCGCGCGCCCGGGGATCGCCCTGCGAGGCGTAGAACGCGGCCGCGGGCTTGGGGATCCGGAAGAAGTCCGAGACGCCGCAGAACTTCGACCCGCCCAGCGAGCGCTGCCAGCCCGACGGGTAGTCGAACGCGCACCACGCGAGCAGCCCGCAGTAGCGGTCGTCGGCGGCGGCCAGGTCGTGGGCCTTCGCGTGCAGCTCGGCTTGCAGCTGCTGGGCCGCGGCGGGGTCCGTCCGGCGGTAGGTGCGGGGGCCGGCGAGGGTGCCGATCGTCTCCGTGACCAGGTACGGGACTCCCGCGCGCGGCGGGCGCAGCTGAAAGGGCGCGCCTCGGCGGGCGGTGTAGTCGTTGTAGGCCAGGACCTCGACGTCGCTGCCGGCGAACCGCGCGCCCGTGGAGCTGGCCAGCGCGCCGCTCGTGGGCCGGGACGGGTCGAGCTTCCGCGCGAGCCGCCCGGTCCGGCCGTACATCGCCGTCGTGCCGTTGGCCTCGTTCACGCGGGTGCCCCACACGACGATGCTGGGGTGGTTGCGGTCGCGGATGATCATGCCCGAGACGTCCCGGAAGTTCTGCTGCTGCCAGGCGGCGTCCCCGATCCGGCCCCAGCCGGGGATCTCCTCCCACACCAGCAGGCCCAGCTCGTCGCACGCGTCGAGGAACGCGCTCGACTGCGGGTAGTGCGAGCAGCGGACCATCGTGCAGTTGAGCTCGCGCCGCAGGATCTCGGCGTCGCGACGCTGCACGCGGTCCGGCATCGCCCCGCCCGCGAACGGGTACCACTGGTGCCGGTTGAGGCCGAACAGCTTGAGCCGCCGGCCGTTGAGGAAGAAGCCGTCCGGCGTGAACGCGGCCTCGCGGAACCCGACCCGGACGACCTGCTGGTCGAGTGCCCGCGGCCCGGACCGGACGCTCACCACGACGTCGCAGAGCGCCGGGTCCTCGACGTCCCACAGCCGGACCGCGCCCAGCCCGCCGACGTCGAACTCGACGGTCTTCGTGCCGACCGGCATCGGCGCGACACCGGTGCTGCCGCGCGCGATCTCCCGGCCGGCTTGCCGCACGGACGCGGTCACCTGCAGCGGCTCCCCGATTGCGACCGTCGTGTCCAGTTCGCAGGTCAGGTGCAGCGACCGAGCGGGACCGAGGACGTCGACCGGGCGGGCGAAGACGTCGGCGAGCCGGGTGCGTGGCACGGTGCCGATCGAGGCCGGCCGGTAGATCCCGGCCGGCTGGTAGAAGTCGATCGCCGAAGGACCCGCCGTGCTCGGCAGGTTGGGCGGGACGTCGAGCTGCCAGCGCCCGTCGACGACCACGGCGAGCACGTTGTCGCCCACCGTCACCTGCGGCAGCTCGACCTCGAAGGGCAGGTAGCCGCCTTCGTGGGTCGCGACGAGCGCGCCGTTCAGGTACACCGACGCGTTCGTCATGACACCGTCGAAGCGGGCTCGCACGCGTTCGGCCGTCATCGCCGCGGTCACGGTGAAGTGCTTGCGGTAGATCCACCGGTCCTGCCACGACGACGGCGGCCAGCCGGTCCACGAAAGCGGCGTCACGCAGTGGGGGAGCTGCACCGGCGAGAGGTCGACCTCGTCGAAACCGAGGTCCGCGCACCCATCCTCGTAGCGCCCGAACAACCAGAAATCGCCCAGCCGCACGGCATCCGGATCCGGCTCGCCGAGCCCGGCCGACCCGGCGACGGTGCCGACGGCGGCCACCCCGAGCAGCGCGGCCCCGCTCGCGGCGAGGAACCCGCGCCGCGACACGCGCGGCTTCTCCTCGGCCATCGACGACCTCCGTGCTCGGTGTCCCACCCCGGGGAATCGCTCCCGACGGCTAAGACGTCACAAGCGAGCGAAGGGTTGGCTCTCAGCGCAGAGTCGAAGCCCGGACCACCAGCTCGGGGGTGAAGACGACCTGCCGGTGCTCGTGGCCCGGCTCGGACTCGGCCAGCAGCAGCTCCGCCGCCGTGCGGCCCAGGCGCCGCCGGGGCTGGCGGACCGACGTCAGCGGGACCGCGGCCGCCGCCGCGAACTCGATGTCGTCGTAGCCCACGATCGCCATGTCCCGGGGGACGTTCATGCGCAGGTTCGCGCACGTCTGCAGCAGGCCGAGCGCCACCAGGTCGTTGGCGCAGAACGCCGCGGTCGGCCGGACCGACGCCGGCAGCCCGGCCAGCCGTTCACCCGCACCGCGGCCGTCGGCCACGGTCAGGGCCGTCGTCGTGAGGTCGACCAGGTGATCGGGGCCGAGCCCGGCCGCGCGAAGGGCCCGCAACGCGCCCAGCCGCCGGTCGCGGACCTGGCCGACCGTCGTGTGGTTGCCGATGAACGCGATGCGGTCGTGGCCCTGCTCGATCAGGTGCCGCACGGCGATCTCGCCGCCGTAGACGTCGTCGACCGCGACCGAGCAGTGCGCGGTTCCGCCGGGCGTGCGGTCGACGACCACCACCGGCGTCCCGCGGCGCGCGATCTCGCCCAGCAGCGGGGCGTCCGGGTCGACCGGCGTGATGAGGATGCCCTGCACCCGCTGCTGTTCGAGGCGGCCGAGGTAAGCCTCCTCTCGCGCGGACTGGTGGGCGCTGTTGCAGAGGAACAGCGAGAGATCGCCGGCGTCGGCGGCGTCTTCCATGCCGGCCGCGACGTCGGTGAAGAACGGGTTGCTGCCGTCGAGCATCACGTACGCGAGGACGCGGCTGCGCCCGGCCCGCAGCTGGCGCGCGGATTCGTTGCGCACGAACCGGAGCTCGGCCATCGCGGTCTCGACCTTGGCGCGCGTGGCGGGGCTGACGCGGTCGGGCCGGTTGAGCACGTTGGACACCGTGCCGAGGGAGACGCCCGCGGCGGCTGCGACGTCCTTCATGCCGGCCGCTCTCGGCTCGGCACCGGACTCCTGGACCGTCATGGGACCCCCTCATTGAAACGTAACATCGCCACGAACAGTCCGGCCGTGAAGACGTTGGGCCACGGTTCGATGGATTCATTGACTTGCTCTTCGCTCGCATAGTAGCGTCACCGCACCAGATTTGTGAAACCTTTCAATCCGGAGGTCGCGATGACGCGGCAGGACTCGGACCGGCCGCCTCTGCTGGAGGTGCGCGGCGTGACGAAGTCGTTCGGCGCCGTCGCGGCGGTCGCCGGGGTGAGCTTCGGCCTGCACCCCGGCGAAGCCCACGCGCTCGTCGGTGAGAACGGTGCCGGCAAGTCCACGATCGTGAAGATGCTCGCCGGGGTGCACAAGCCCGACGACGGCACGCTGCTGCTGGACGGGCGCCCGGTGGAATTCGGTTCGCCGGCCGACGCCAAGGCCGCCGGCATCGCGGTGATCTACCAGGAACCGACGTTGTTCCCGGATCTTTCGGTCGCGGAGAACATCGTGATGGGCCGCCACCCGCGCAAGAGCCTCGGCCGCATCGACCGGGCCGCGATCCGCGCCGAAGCCGACCGGCTGTTCACCCGGCTCGGCGTCCGGATCGACCCGGCCCGCCCGGCCCGCGGGCTGTCGATCGCGGACCAGCAGATCGTGGAGATCGCCAAGGCGCTCAGCGCGGACGCCCGCGTGCTGGTCATGGACGAGCCGACCGCCGCGCTGAGCCGCGTGGAGGTCGAGCGGCTGTTCACGGTCGCGCGGACGCTGCGCGAAGAAGGTGCGGCGATCATGTTCATCTCGCACCGCTTCGAGGAGATCACCGAGCTGTGCCAGCGCGTGACGATCATGCGCGACGGCAAGCACGTCTCCACCGACCTCGTCGCCGACGTCAAGGTCGACGAGATGGTGAAGCGCATGGTCGGCCGGGATCTGGACGCGCTGTTCCCCAAGCAGGACGTCGAACCCGGCGCGGTGGTCCTCGAGGTCGAGGGCCTGGCGCGCGAAGGCGTCTTCCGCGACATCTCCTTCTCCGTGCGCGCGGGGGAGATCGTCGCGTTCGCCGGGCTCGTCGGCTCCGGCCGCTCCGAGGTCGTCCAGGCCGTGTTCGGAGTGGACGAACGCGACGCCGGAACCGTGCGGGTGAACGGGAAGAAGCTCAAGGCGCACTCGTCGCGGGCCGCGATGAACGCCGGGATGGCGCTGGTCCCCGAGGACCGGCGTCAGCAGGGCCTGATCATGGACCTGTCGATCGAACGCAACGTGACACTGCCGCGCTCCGGCGCGCTCGCGAACTTCGGGTTCCTGAGCGGCGCGAGCGAACGGCAGGAGGCGCGGCGCTGGACCGAGCGGCTGCGCACCAAGTACCGCCGCCTCGGTGACCCCGTCGGCACGCTTTCGGGCGGCAACCAGCAGAAGGTCGTCCTGGCGAAGTGGCTGGCGATGGCACCGAAGGTGCTGATCGTGGACGAACCGACCCGCGGCATCGACGTCGGCACGAAGGCCGAGGTGCACCGGCTGATGTCGGCGCTCGCGGCCGAAGGCGTCGCCGTCGTCATGGTGTCGTCCGAACTGCCGGAGGTGCTGGGGATGGCCGACCGCGTGCTGGTGATGCGGGAGGGGCGGATCGTCGCCGAGATCCCGCGCGCCGAAGCCACCGAAGACTCGGTCATGTTCGCCGCGATGGGACAGGGGGCCGCCGCGTGAACGCGACCAAGGTGGCCGCGCCGCCGCGGGAATCGCCGGTGGACCGGCGGTCCTGGACCGCGAACGTCTTCAAGGCCCGCGAATCCGGCATCGTCCTCGCCCTGATCGTCCTGGTCGTGTTCACCGCGACGCAGAACTCCCGGTTCCTGTCCGGCCAGAGCATCCGCGACATCCTGCTCGGCACGGCGATCCTCGCGGTGCTGGCCGTCGGGCAGGCGGTCGTGATCATCACCCGCAACATCGACCTGTCGGTGGGGTCCGTGCTGGGGCTGTCGGCGTTCGCCGTCGGCTCGCTGATGCGGGACAACCCGGGCCTTCCGGTGCTCGTCGCGCTGCTCGCCGGCCTCGCCGTCGGCGCGGTCTGCGGGCTGCTCAACGGGGTGCTCGTCCGGTACGGGCAGGTGCCGGCGCTGGTCGTCACCCTCGGCACGCTCTACGCCTTCCGCGGGGTCAGCTTCTTCTGGGCCGGTGGCCAGCAGATCAACGCCGACAAGCTGCCGGCGTCCTTCCTGGACTTCGGCACGGCGTCGGTGCTGGGGATCCCGTGGCTGGTGCTGATCGCGCTGGTCGTGCTGGTGATCGCGGGGATCGTGCTGCGCAGCTACCGCGCCGGCCGCGAGCTGTACGCGATGGGCTCGAGCCCGCAGGCGGCCCAGCTCGCGGGCATCAAGGTCGGCCGCAACACCAGCGCCGCGTTCCTGGTCAGCGGCGCGCTCGCGGGCCTGGCCGGGGTGCTGTTCGCCGCGCGGTTCGGCACCGTCGACGCCGCCGCGGGCACCGGCTACGAGCTGAACGTCGTCGCCGCGGCCGTCGTCGGCGGGGTCGCGGTGTTCGGCGGCAGCGGCTCGGTCTGGGGCGCCGGCCTCGGCGCGCTCCTGCTGACGGTCATCGGCAGCGCCCTGGCCGTGCTCGACATCAACCAGTTCTGGCAGCAGGCGATCGTCGGCGCGCTGATCCTGCTGGCGATCGGCGCCGACCGGCTGGTCGCCGTCCGGATTGAGAGAACACTGCGAAGGCGCTCAGGAACGCAGGAGAGGGATTCCCATGTCTGACCCCGGGAACCGGTTCGGCCGGCTGTTCAGCTGGGACGCCGCCGTCGTGCTCGTGACGGTCGTCGTGGTGCTGGTGGCCTCCGGCGCCGTCGAGAACTTCGGCACCAGCCGCAACTTCACCTTCCTGCTGCTCGACCTGCTGCCGATCGCGCTGATCGCGCTGCCGATGACGTTCATCATCGTCACCGGCGAGATCGACCTGTCGGTGGCGAGCACGCTCGGGCTGACGTCCGCGGTGATGGGTTCGCTGTGGGACGCGGGCCTGTCGATCGAGACGATCATCCCGCTCTGCATCCTGCTGGGCGCGGTGCTCGGTGCGGTCAACGGCTTCTTCGTCACCGTCCTGAAACTGCCCGCCCTCGCCGTCACGATCGGCACCCTCGCCTTGTACCGCGGCCTGGCCTTCGTGGTGCTCGGTGACGGCGCCGTGGCCGACTTCCCGCGGGCCTACACGGGCTGGGTCACCGGGACCATCGGCGACGGCCCGATCCCGAACGTGCTGATCCCGCTGATCGTGGTGGCGGCGCTGTTCGGCCTCGTGCTGCACGCGACGCCGATCGGCCGCAGCGTCTTCGCGGCCGGCGCGGGCGAACAGGCGGCGCGGTTCGCCGGGATCCGCACCGGGCGGCTCAAGTTCTGGCTCTACGTCGTGAGCGGCGCGGTGGCCGGGATCGCCGGGGTGCTGTGGACGCTGCGTTATTCCAGCGCCCGCGCCGACAACGGCTTCGGCCTCGAACTGGCCGTCGTGGCCGCCGTGCTGCTCGGCGGCGTGTCCATCTTCGGCGGCAAGGGCACGCTCCCGGGCGTGCTCGCCGGAGTGGTCCTGCTGGCGTCGCTGCAGAACGCGCTGCGTCTGCAGGATGTTTCGAACGAAGCCCTCAACATCGTGACCGGCGTGCTGCTCATCGTGTCGGTCCTGCTGCCCAACATCGTGTCCTCGGCCCGCACGGCACTCCGGCGCCGGCACCGAGCGGCCACTCCCAGCGCGGTATCCCCAGAAAGGTGACAAAGATGTCCCGACGGTTCCTCACCGGCGCAGTGTCGGCCGGGCTGGTGCTCGTGCTGGCCGCCTGCAGCGGCACGACGAAGAACGACGACAGCGGGGGGTCCGGCGCCCAGCAGCCGACCGCCGCGGCGAACCCGAACGCCGCGGCCAAGGAAGGCGTCAAGATGGCCTTCCTGCCCAAACAGCTCAACAACCCCTACAGCGACATCGAGGTCAGCGGCGGGAAGGAGGCCCTCGGCGAGCTGAAGGGCGAGTACAAGCTCGTCGGGCCGAACGACGCCAGCGCGTCGTCGCAGGTCAGCTACATCAACACGCTGATCCAGCAGCAGCAGGACGTCATCGGCATCGCCGCGAACGACCCGAACGCCGTGTGCCCGTCGCTCAACCAGGCCCGCAGCGCCGGCATCAAGGTCGTCGCGTTCGACTCCGACGCCGCCAAGGACTGCCGCGACGTCTTCATCAACCAGGCCACCACCCAGGGCATCGGCGAGGCGCTGGCCAAGCAGGCCAAGGACCTTTCCGGCGGGTCCGGCGAGATCGCGGTCCTGTCCGCGACGCCGAACGCCACCAACCAGAACGCCTGGATCGAGGTCCTGAAGAAGGAGCTGGCCAAGCCGGAGTACGCGAACATCAAGCTGGACAAGGTCGCCTACGGCAACGACGACGACCAGAAGTCGTTCCAGGAGGCCCAGGGCCTGCTGCAGTCGTTCCCGAACCTCAAGGTGATCGTCTCGCCGACCACGGTCGGCATCGCGGCCGCCGCGCGCTACGTCAGCTCGTCGAGCTACAAGGGCAAGGTCGCGGTGACCGGGCTCGGCACGCCGAACCAGATGCGCGCCTTCGTCAAGGACGGCACCGTGAAGCAGTTCGCGCTGTGGAACCCGGCCGACATCGGCTACCTCGCCGCCTACGCGGGCGTCGCGCTCAAGTCCGGCCAGATCTCGGGCAAGGAAGGCGAGACGTTCAAGGCGGGCAAGCTCGGCGACTACAAGATCGGCGCGAGCGGTGAGATCGTCCTCGGCCCGCCGACGACGTTCGACGCGAACAACATCGACAAGTTCAACTTCTGATGAGTCCCCGCGGCCGGGCCGGATCGCCGCCCCGGCCCGGCCGCGGGATCCACAAAGGATGGCCAGTGCCCCGATATTGCTTCTGCCTGCAGGTGAAGCCGGACCGGAAAGCCGAGTACGCGCGGCGGCACCGCGCGGTGTGGCCCGAGATGCGGCAGGCCCTGCTCGACACCGGCTGGCGCAACTACTCGCTCTTCCTGCGTGACGACGGCCTCCTGATCGGGTACGTCGAAGCCGACGACCTCGACGCCGCGCAGGCGGCCATGGCGGAGACCGAGGTCAACGCCCGCTGGCAGGCGGAGATGGCGGAGTTCTTCACCGGTCTCGACGGCGGCCCGCCCGACGAAGGTTTTCAGCTCCTGGACGAGGTCTTCCACCTCGAACCCTCCACCGTCGCGGAAGGACAGTGATCGCCGTGGGCGACTTGACGGCCGTGAAACAGGCCCTGCGGGCCCAGCGCATCGAGACGCCGTCGTGGGCGTACGCGAACTCGGGCACCCGGTTCAAGGTGTTCCCGCAACCCGGTGTCCCGCGGACACCCGAAGAGAAGATCGCCGACGCCGCGACCGTGCACCGGTTCACCGGGGTCGCCCCGAGCGTCGCGCTCCACATCCCGTGGGACCGCGTCGACGACTACGGCGCCCTGACCGCGTACGCGCGTGAGCAGGGCGTCGAGATCGGCGCGATCAACACCAACGTGTTCCAGGACGAGGACTACAAGCTCGGCTCGGTCACCAACCCGGACGCCGGCATCCGCCGCAAGGCCACCGACCACCTCCTCGAGGCCATCTCCATCATGGACGCGACGGGCTCGCGCGACCTCAAGCTGTGGTTCTCCGACGGCATCAACTACCCGGGCCAGGACGACATCCGCGACCGCCAGGACCGGCTGGCCGCGGCGCTTCGCGAAGCGTACGACCGGCTGGGCCCGGACCAGCGGATGCTGCTGGAGTACAAGCTCTTCGAGCCCGCCTTCTACGCCACCGACGTCCCCGACTGGGGCACGTCCTATGCGCACTGCATCGAGCTGGGGGAGCGGGCGACGGTGTGCATCGACACCGGCCACCACGCCCCGGGCACGAACATCGAGTTCATCGTGGCGTTCCTGCTGCGGGCCGGGAAGCTCGGCGCGTTCGACTTCAACTCGCGCTTCTACGCCGACGACGACCTGATGGTCGGGGCGGCGGACCCGTTCCAGCTGTTCCGGATCATGTACGAGATCGTCCGCGGCGAGGCGCTCGACCCGTCCTACGGGATCGCGTTCATGCTCGACCAGTGCCACAACATCGAGGCCAAGATCCCGGCGATCATCCGTTCGGTGATGAACGTCCAGGAGGCCACGGCCAAGGCGCTGCTCGTCGACCGGCCCGCGTTGCGCGTGGCCCAGCAGGCGGGGGACGTGCTCGGCGCGAACGCGGTGCTGATGGACGCCTACAACACCGACGTCCGGCCGCTGCTGGCCGAGCTGCGCGAGGACGCCGGGCTCGACCCGGACCCCGTCGCGGCTTACCACCGCAGCGGGTACCAGGAGAAGATCGTGGCCGAGCGCGCCGGTGGCACGCAGGCCGGATGGGGAGCATGACGATGACCGTGCCGGAGCAGCTCATCGCGCGCAGCAACGCGCTCGGAGCCGACCCGCGCAACACCAACTACGCCGGCGGCAACACCTCCGCCAAGGGCGACGTCACCGACCCGGTGACCGGCGCCCCCACGGAGGTCCTGTGGGTCAAGGGCTCCGGCGGCGACCTCGGCACGCTCACGGAGGCCGGGCTCGCGGTGCTGCGGCTCGACCGGCTGCGGTCCCTGGTGGACGTCTACCCGGGCGTCGAGCGTGAAGACGAGATGGTCGCCGCGTTCGACTACTGCCTGCACGGGCGGGGCGGCGCGGCGCCGTCGATCGACACCGCGATGCACGGCCTGGTCGAGGCTCCGCACGTCGACCACCTGCACCCGGACTCCGGCATCGCCCTGGCCACCGCGGCCGACGGCGCGGCGCTGACGAAGGAGTGCTTCGGCGACCGCGTCGCGTGGGTGGACTGGCGGCGGCCCGGGTTCCAGCTGGGCCTGGACATCGCCGCCGTGAAGAAGGCGAACCCGCAGGCGATCGGCGTCATCCTCGGCGGGCACGGCATCACGGCGTGGGGTGCGACCTCCGAAGAGTGCGAGCGGAACTCCCTCGACATCATCCGCACCGCGGAGAAGTTCCTGGCCGAGCGCGGGGTCGCCGAGCCGTTCGGGCCGGTCGTGCCCGGGTTCGAAGCGCTTCCCGAAACCGAGCGCCACGCGCGTGCGGCGGCGTTGGCGCCGGTGGTCCGCGGGCTGGCCTCGACCGACCAGCGCGTCGTGGGGCATTACACCGACAGCGACGTCGTGCTGGAATTCCTCTCGCGGGAGAAGCTGGCGCCGTTGGCCGCGCTGGGGACGTCGTGCCCGGACCACTTCCTGCGCACCAAGGTGCGTCCGCTGGTCGTGGACCTCCCGGCGACTGCGCCCCTCGAGGACGTCGTCACGCGGCTGAAGGAACTGCACGGCGAGTACCGCGACGCCTACCGCGCCTACTACGAGCGGCACGCCGTCGCCGATTCGCCGGCGATGCGTGGCGCCGACCCGGCGATCGTGCTCGTCCCCGGGGTCGGGATGTTCTCCTTCGGCAAGGACAAGCAGACCGCGCGGGTGGCGGGCGAGTTCTACGTCAACGCCATCAACGTGATGCGGGGAGCGGAGGCGGTTTCCTCCTACGCGCCGATCCCCGAGAGCGAGAAGTTCCGGATCGAGTACTGGGCCCTCGAAGAGGCCAAGCTGCGGCGGATGCCGAAGCCCAAGCCCCTGGCCGGGCGGATCGCCCTGGTGACCGGGGCGGCGTCGGGCATCGGCAAGGCCATCGCGCAGCGGCTCGCCGCCGAGGGGGCCTGCGTCGCCATCGCCGACCTGAACGCCTCGGCCGCCGCGGAGACGGCGTCGGAGATCGGGAACGCGGACCAGGCCATCGCGGTCACCGCCGACGTCACCGACGCCGCCGCGGTCCAGGCCGCGATCGACGCGACCGTGCTGGCCTTCGGCGGGATCGACCTGGTCGTCAACAACGCCGGGCTGTCGATCTCGAAGCCGCTGCTGGAGACCACCGAACGCGACTGGGACCTGCAGCACGACGTGATGGCCAAGGGCTCGTTCCTGGTCGCCCGGGCGGCGGCGAAGGCGATGATCGACCAGGGCATCGGCGGCGACGTCGTGTACATCTCGTCGAAGAACTCGGTGTTCGCCGGCCCGAACAACGTCGCCTACGGCGCGGCCAAGGCCGACCAGGCCCACCAGGTCCGCCTGCTGGCGGCCGAGCTCGGCGGGCACGGCATCCGCGTCAACGGCGTCAACCCGGACGGCGTCGTCCAGGGCTCCGGCATCTTCGCCGGTGGCTGGGGCGCCCAGCGCGCCGCCGTCTACGGCGTCGAGGAGTCGAAGCTCGGCGAGTTCTACGCCCAGCGGACCATCCTCAAGCGCGAGGTGCTGCCCGAGCACGTCGCGGCCGCGGTGTTCGCGTTGACCGGCGGCGACCTCACCCACACCACCGGCCTGCACGTGCCGGTGGACGCCGGGGTGGCCGCCGCGTTCCTGCGTTAAGGAGGATCGATGACCCTCGATCGCATCACCCCGCGCAAGACCCGCGTCGGCCTCGTCTCGGGCGGGCTCGGCGCGTACTGGCCGCAGTTTCCCTCGCTGTTGCCGCAGCTGGAGGCCTCGGCGCGGCGCGTCGCTGCCCGACTGTCCGAAATGGACTGCGAGGTGGTCGACGCCGGGTTCGTCTCGGACGCGGTCGAAGGCGCCGCCGCGGCCGAGAAGCTCCGGGTGGCCGGGTGCGACCTGATCGTCGGGTTCCTCACGACGTACCTGACCTCCAGCATGCTGGCGCCGGTCGCGCAGCGCTCGGGCGCGCCGGTGCTGCTGCTGAACCTGCAGCCGACCGAGGCGATGGACCACGAGTCCTTCGACACCGGCGCGTGGCTGGCCTACTGCGGGGCCTGCCCGCTGCCGGAGATGGCCAACGCGTTCCGCCGCGTGGGCGTCGAGTTCCGGTCGGTGTCGGGGTACCTCGAGGATGCCCGGGCGTGGGCGCGGATCGAGCGGTGGATCAAGGCGGCCGGCGTCCGGGCGGCGCTGCGGCACGGGCGCCACGGCCTGCTCGGGCACCTCTACCCGGGCATGATGGACGTCTCCACCGACCCGACCCTGGTGTCCGGCCAGCTCGGCGGGCACGTCGAGATCCTGGAGATCGACGACCTGCGGGTGCGGGTGGAGAAGGTCACCGACGACGAGACTGCGGCGCGCGTCGCCCTGGCGCGTGAAGTGTTCACTGTGGACTCATCGGTGGTCGATGAAGACTTCGCCTGGGGCGCGCGGGTTTCGGTTGCGTTGGACCGGCTGGTTTCGGACTTCGCGCTCGACTCGCTGGCCTACTACCACCGGGGTCTCGACGGCGAGACGCACGAGCGCGTCGGCGCCGGGTTCATCCTCGGCGCGTCCCTGCTCACCGCGCGCGGCATCCCGGCGGTCGGCGAGTACGAGCTGCGGACGTCCCTGGCGATGCTGGTCATGGACCGGCTCGGCGCGGGCGGCTCGTTCACCGAACTCCAGGCGCTGAACTTCCGGGACAACGTGGTCGAGATGGGCCACGACGGCCCGGCGCACCTCGGCATCAGCGCCCGCAAGCCGCTGCTGCGCGGCCTCGGCGTCTACCACGGCAAGCGCGGCTGGGGCGTGTCGGTCGAGTTCGACGTCAAGCACGGGCCGGTGACCCTGTGCGGGCTCGGGCAGCGGCGCGACGGGACGTTCTCGCTCATCGCGTCCGAGGGCACGGTCGTGCCCGGGCCGCTGCTGCGGATCGGCAACACGACGTCCCGCGTCGACTTCGGGTGCGACCCGGGGGAGTGGACCGACGCGTGGTCGGCCAGCGGGATCGCCCACCACTGGGCGCTCGGCACCGGCCACCGGGTCGCCGAGCTGACGGCCGTCGCGGACCTGCTCGGGCTGGAGCTGACCGTGGTGAACCCGTGAGACGAGTGGCGGCCGTCGACCTCGGCGCGTCCAGCGGGCGGGTCATGGCGGGGACTGTCGGCAGCTCCACGTTGAGCGTCGAGGAGGTGCGCCGGTTCCCGAACGGCGGCATTCAGGCGGGACCGACGCTGTACTGGGACGTCCTGGGGCTGTACCGCGAAACGCTCGCCGGGATCCGGGAAGCCGGCGCGGTGTCCGGGGTCGGGATCGACTCCTGGGCGGTCGACTACGGCCTCCTGGACGAACGGGGAGCGCTGCTCGGCAACCCCGTCCACTACCGCGACTCGCGCACGGACGGAGTACCCGCGACGGTGGCTGCTTCCGTGTCCGCGCGCAAGCTGTACGACATCACGGGGCTGCAGCAGCTGCCGTTCAACACGCTCTACCAGCTGGTGTCCGAGGGTGACCGGCTCGACGCGGCCCGGACGGTGCTGCTGATCCCGGACCTGCTGAACTACTGGCTCACAGGGTCGGCCGGGGCCGAGCGGACGAACGCGTCGACCACCCAGCTCTACGACGTGCGGGCGCGGACCTGGGCTTCGTCGCTCGCCTCGCAGGTCGGGATCCCGCCGCGGTTGCTGCCGCCGTTGCGCGACCCGGGCACGGTGGTGGGCACTTCCTCCGAGCTGTCCGGACTGCCGGTGGTCGCGGTCGGCTCGCACGACACGGCGTCCGCGGTCGTCGCCGTGCCCGCTTCGCCGGGGACGAACTTCGCTTACATCTCTTCGGGTACGTGGTCCTTGGCCGGCCTGGAGCTGCCCTCGCCGGAGCTGAGCGACGCGGCGCTGGCGGCGAACTTCACGAACGAAGGCGGCGTCGACGGCACGATCCGGTTCCTGCGCAACGTAATGGGCCTGTGGGTGCTGTCGGAGACGCTGCGGACGTGGTCCACTTCGGACTTGCCGGGGCTTCTCGCTGCGGCGGCCGCTTCGCCCGGGCTGGCGGCGGTCGTGGACATCGACGCGCCGGAGTTCCTGCCGCCGGGCGACATGCCGGCCCGCCTCGCGGCGGCCTGCACGGCAACCGGCCAGCGGCCGCCTTCGGAGCGGGGCGAGGTGGTCCGGTGCATCCTGGACAGCCTGGCGCTGGCATACCGCCGCACGTTGCGCGCGGCGTCGTCGATCACGGGCCGCCCGATCGACGTGGTCCACATCGTCGGCGGCGGGGCTCGCAACGAGCTGCTGTGCCAGTTGACGGCGGACGCGTGCGGAGTCCCGGTCCTGGCAGGCCCGGTCGAGGCGGCGGCGCTGGGGAACGTGCTGGTCCAG
This sequence comes from Amycolatopsis sp. NPDC051106, assembly GCF_040682775.1. Taxonomy (NCBI): domain Bacteria; kingdom Bacillati; phylum Actinomycetota; class Actinomycetes; order Pseudonocardiales; family Pseudonocardiaceae; genus Amycolatopsis; species Amycolatopsis sp. NPDC051106. The sequence goes on from NZ_JBFBBQ010000060.1 coordinate 21,741, forward strand.
GCTCGGGCGCTGGGGGAGGACCTCCCGGATCTGGCGGCGATGCGGGCTTTGGTGAGGGAGACCCAGGAGGTCCGCCGCTACGAGCCATCGGGGTCGGGCGACTGGGCGGCGGCCGAGGCCCGGCTGGCCGGGTGACTTGGCGCGCTCGGTTCGCCGGGTTGGCCCACTGAGTTGGGCCGGCTCGCTCGCCGGGTTGGCCCGGCCCGGCAAGCGGGCGCGCTCGACTGGCCGGGTTGCCTCGCCAAGCTCGCCCGCCGAGCCGGTCCGCTCGTTTGGCTAGGCTGGCCCGCTGGGCTGGACCGGTCTGCTCGCCGGGTTGGCCCGGCCCGGCAAGCGGGCGCGCTCGACTGGTCATGTTCGCTCGCCAAGCTCGCCCGCCGAGCCGGTCCGCTCGACTGGCCAGGCTGGCCCGCTGGGCTGGACCGGTCTGCTCGCCGGGTTGGCCCGGCCCGGCAAGCGGGCGCGCTCGACTGACCGGGCTGCCCGATGGGTTGGCCCGGTTCGCTCGGTGCTGCGCACCTCGCTGAACAAGGCCGCGAGCGATCCCGGCCTCGCCGCCGTCCGGGAGCTTGACCCCATATCACCGGTGCTCGCCGAGCTGGGCCATTAGGCTGGCGGGTTCGCTCGCCGACTGGCAGGTTGAGCTGGCGCGCTCGACCGGCCAGGTTTGCCCGCTGAGCCGCCCGCTCACCAGAGCGTCCCGAATGAGTCACTCGCGGCGCCGGAGGTCCCGGATGAGTCATTCGCGACCTTCCCGTGGCGCCTCCGCCCGTCCGGCCCGGTCCGAACGCAGTGAATGACCCATTCCTGTCGTCCAGCGCCAGGAATGAGTCATTCACTGCATCGCGAAACCGGCCGGGATCCCGTTCGACGAGAACGCCTGACACCGCCTACACAGTGACGGCCACGGAGCCGGAGTCCGGCAGCCCGGCGTAGTCGGGCAGCTCGACGCCGTTGAGGGCGCGCTCGACCAGCTCGGTGAACGCCGCCATGTCGGGCTCCTCGGCCGGCCTGGCGTCCGGCCCCGGCGCTTCGAGGCTGCGCACGTGCAACCGGCCGATCTCCTGGTTGGCCTCGACGAACGAGCGCATCCGGCGCTCGTAGGCGGCGAACCCGGCCGCCGGGTCCCACCCGGCGGCGGCCAGCTCTCCGGCCAGCAGGTAGGCGCCGACCAGGGCCAGCCCGGTGCCCTGCCCGGACATCGGCGACGCGCTGTACGCCGCGTCCCCGATCAGCCCGACCCGGCCGTCCGACCAGCGGTCCATCACCACCTGGGCGACCTGGTCGAGGTAGAAGTCCGGGGTGTCGTCCAGGTGCGCGAGGATGCGCGGGGCCAGCCAGCCCAGGCCGGCCGTCCGCTCGCGCAGCAGCCGCTTCTGGGCCTCGACGTCGCGGTAGTCGACGTCGAAACCGGCCGAAGGGAAGGAGAACATGGCCATCGCCCGGGTGGCGTCCCGGATGGGCCGCAGGCTCGCGGAGCGCCCGGACTCGTGGTAGTCGAGCAGCCAGCGGTCCAGCCCGAACTCGTTGGGCACGCTGTAGAAGGCCAGCACGAGCCCGAGGTGGCGGACGAACCGCTCGCGCGGCCCGAAGACCATCGCCCGCAGCGCCGAGTGCAGCCCGTCCGCCCCGACCACCAGGTCGAAGCGCCGCCGGTCGCCCCCGGCGAAGACCACGTCGACCCCGTCGGCGTCCTGGGTGAGCTCGGCGATCCGGTCGCCGAAGACGTACTCGACACCGTCGCGGGTGTCGTCGTAGAGCACCTGGGACAGGTCTCCGCGCAGGATCTCGATCTCCGAGATGTACCCGTCGCCGCCGTCGTCGTCCGCGCTGAAGGTCTCCAGCACGTTCCCCTCCGCGTCCACGGTGTGCGCGCCGGCGGTCGCGGTGCGGGCCGCGCGGACCGCCGCGTCCAGCCCCATCCGCCGGATGACTTCCTTGGTCACCCCGCGCGCGTCCACCGCCTGCCCACCGGGCCGCAGCCCGGGGGCCCGCTCCACGACGGTCACCTCGGCCCCACGCCGGCGCAACCAGTGGGCGAGCGCGGGTCCCGCGATGCTCGCCCCCGCCACCAAGACCCTGATACCGCTCACCGTGCCCCCTGCCCGCGTCGTGATTCAGGTCCGGAGTGTACGGCGTGCCTAGAGCCAGCCGCGCTCGTCCGCGATCCGCACCGCGTCGACGCGGTTGCGCGCGCCGGTCTTGGTGATCGCCGCGGAGACGTAGTTGCGGACCGTGCCTTCGGACAGGTACAGCCGCGACGCGATCTCGGCGACCGTGGCACCGGTGCGGGCGGTGATCAGCACGTCCCGTTCCCGCGCGGTGAGCGGCGACTCGCCCGCGGCCAGCGTGGCCACGGCCAGTGCCGGATCCACCACCCGCTCGCCCTGCCGCACGCGGCGGATCGCATCGGCCAGGACGTCGGCCGGGGCGTCCTTGACGACGAACCCGGCCGCGCCCGCGTCCATCGCTCGGCGCAGGTAGCCCGCGCGCCCGAACGTCGTGAGCATGACGACGCGGCAGTCCGGCACCTGCGCGGCGAGCACCGCCGCGGCCGCGAGCCCGTCCAGGCCCGGCATCTCGATGTCCAGCAGCGCGACGTCGGGACGGTGGGCGCGCGCCGCCGCGACGACCTCGTCGCCGCGGCCCACGGACGCGACCACCTCGAAGTCGTCCTCCAGCGCGAGCAGCGCGCACAGCGCCTGGCGGACCAGCTCCTGGTCGTCGGCGAGCAGCAGGCGGATGGTCACAGCGTCACCCGCAGGTGCCAGCCGCGCGGCCGGACCGGCCCGGCGCGGAACTGCCCGCCGGCGGCCTTGACGCGTTCGCGGAGCCCGGCCAGCCCGGAGCCCTCTTCGGGGGAGCCGCCCACACCGTCGTCGACGACCTCCACAGTGGACTCGGTCACCGTGACCGCGCACCGCGTCGCGCGTGCGTGCCGCGCCACGTTCGTGAGGCCTTCGCGCACGACCCACCCGAACAGCTCCTGCCGGGCGGGGTCCACGACCTCGGCCGCCGTCGGCAGGTCGGCGGTGACGCCGCACGCGCGCAGCAGCTCGCGGCCGCGGGCGAGCTCGCCGGCGAGGGTGACCTCGCGGTAGCCCGACACCGCCGCGCGCACGTCGGTCAGCGCCTGGCGGGCGAGCGTCTCGACCGCCGTCATCTCCTCGCCCGCGCGGGCGCCGTCGGTGTCCAGGAGCCGCCGGGCCAACGTGCTCTTCACGGTGATCGCGGTCAGCGAGTGGCCGAGCAGGTCGTGGAGATCTCGGGCGATCCGGGTCCGTTCGGCCTCGGACGCCAGCCGCGCGACCTCGGCCCGGGCCTCGACGAGCGCGGCGTTGGCGCGGACCGCTTCGGCGAAGACGTGGACGACCAGCACGGTGAACACGAGCGCGACCGCCTGCGTCCACCCCGCGGTGCCCCACACCACCCACGGGACGACGAGCGCCGCGAGCGCGGCGACGACCACGAGCGAGCCGCCGTACCGCGGAAGCCGCGGCACGGCGAGGGACACGACGACGGTGGCGAGGAAGAACGCCTCGGCGTGGGCGAAGGGGAGCGCGGCGCCGAAGAGGACGGCCAGCACCCCCAGGAGGGGCCAGAACCTTCGCGGCGCCCGCCGCGCCGCGGCCCGTGCCGCGGCGACGTAGCAACCCACGAAGACGGCGACGATCACGCAGCCCGCCACCGCGGCGTGCCCGCTCGAGTGCTGCAGCACGCCGGGCACGGTCACCGCCGGGTAGACGAGCATGCCCGCGTCGAGCACCATCACCCGCCAGCCGCGCACCCAGCGCTGCACGTCGGCCGGCTCCGTCCTGTCCATCACCGGCACGCTACCGGGCCCGCGCCCGCCGGCCGTTGACGAGCACCGTGACGCCGAGCAGCAGCAGTCCGCAGACGGCCTGCTCGATCCGCAGCCACACCGGGAACAGCCCGGGCAGGGCGACGATGACGACGATCGCCACGAGCATCACGCCGGCGACGATCCGCAGCCTGAGCAGGCCCTTCCGCGACCCGCGGGCCGCACTGCGGGCGAAGGCGAACGTCAGCAGCGAACTGGCGACGACCAGCGTGGCGCGCACCCAGACCGCGTCGGTCACCATGGCGTGGTCGTTCCGGAAAAGGATGATCGCGAGCAGGGTGAGCACGGAAAGCGCGGCGTAGCCGCCGGTGAGCAGCAGCACGGGCCGGAAGCCCGTGGGTTCGGTTCGAGTCGTGGTCATGCCGGAAATGCTCGTCGCGCGAGGCGCCCGGGCGGCAGTGCCGTCCCTCAGCGGCGGCTCATGACATTTGTCAGCGGCCTGTCCTCCGCCGGAAGCTGGGAGAGCGCTCTCACAGCGTGCTACAAAGGGAGGGTGACGACGCACCCGCCCTCGGCGCCGCCGACCCTGGAGGACGTCGCGCGGGTCGCCGGCGTCTCGCGGGCCACGGTGTCCCGCGTGGTCAACAGCGTGCGCAACGTCGACCCGAAGCTGCGGGAGACCGTCGAACGCGCCATCGCCACCACCGGGTACGTGCCGAACCGCGCGGCGCGGTCGCTGGTCACGCGCCGCACCGGCGGGGTGGCGCTGGTGGTCTCCGAGCCGGAGCGGCACGTCGAAGCGTTCACCGGCGGAGTGTTCGGCGACCCGTTCTTCGGCCGGGTCGTCGAGGGCGTGGTCGCGCACCTGCGGCCGCAGGGGCTGCACCCGCTGCTGATGCTCGTCGACAGCGACGAAGAGCGGGAGAAGCTCGTCCCGAAGCTGCGGCAGGAGCAGGTGAGCGGCGTGCTGCTGATCTCGCTGCACCCGGCCGAGGACCCGCTGCCGCGCATGCTGACCGACGCGGGCGTCCCGACGGCGCTGTTCGCGCGGCCCGGCCGCCCGGCGCCGGTGAGCTACGTCGACGTCGCCCACCAGGACGGCGCCCGGCTCGCGGCCGACCGGCTCGTCTCCCGCGGCTGCCGCCGGGTCGCGACCATCGCGGGCCCGGCGGGGACGCCGGCGGGGCAGGACCGGCTGGCCGGGTTCCGCGACGCGATGGCCCGCCACGGCCACGCGTACGTCGCGGTGGCCGAGGGCGACTTCACCGAGCACGGCGGTGAGCGGGCGATGGAGCGGCTCCTGGCCGAGGAACCCGCGCTGGACGGGCTGTTCGTGGCCAACGACCTGATGGCGTACGGCGCGTTGACGGTGCTGCGCGAGGCCGGCCGCCGGGTCCCCGCCGACGTCGCGGTGATCGGCTTCGACGACAGCCGGGTGGCGCTGAGCTGCCGTCCCCGCCTCACCACGGTCCGCCAGCCGGTGGAGGAGATGGGCGCGGCGATGGCCCGGATGGTCCTGGACCGCATGGCCGACCCGGACGGCCGCGCTGAGTCGGTGATCTTCGACCCCGAGCTGGTGGTCCGCGACTCCGCCTGAGCGCTAGGTTCGGCGCCATGGCCGAAACCCAGCGGAAACCCGTCCCGCGCGACGACGGTGGCGAGCTCGACACCGCGACGGCGTTCCTGGCTTTCGCGCGCGAAAGCGTCGTCAAGAAGACGGACGGGCTCACCGAGGAGCAGCTGCGCCGGGTCCTGGTCGGCTCCGGCACCACGCTGCTCGGGCTGGTCCACCACCTGACCGGGGCCGAGCGGGTCTGGTTCGGCCACCACGTCGCGGGCGGCGAGGACACCGGGGACCTGGGGATGGACGTGCCCGAAGGGCTCACCGCGGAAGACGTGCTGGCCGGGTACCGCGCGGCGATCGCGGAAAGCGACGCGGCGATCCGTGCGGCGGGGGACCCGGAACGGCCGGTGGCGGTCGCGGTCGACGGCACCTTCCCCACCCTGCGGTGGGTGCTGGCGCACATGACGAGCGAGACCGCCCGCCACGCCGGGCACGCCGACATCCTGCGGGAGCAGATCGACGGCGTCACCGGCCGCTGACGTCTCCAGGTCGATAGTCCGGGCGCGTGGCCTGCCGGGCAGACCGCCCGGCCTGTCCGGACAGTTTGGCCCGGTGGTCTGGACATCCGGCCGATGGCTGTGCTCAGATCTGAACGGCCTTTTCCAACGTTGTAAAACCGGCTGGGTCCCTCTGACCGGAACGGAGTTCCGCCGTGCGGACGAGAACCGCGAAAACCCTCCATCTGACGTGCGCGCTGGCGGTCGCCGCCGCCGTCGTGACCGTCGCGACCCCGGCCGAAGCCGGGCACGCGGCGCGTCAGACCGTCACCGCCGGAAACGCCCGTTTCCAGGTCCTTTCCCCGACGCTGATCCGCACGGAGTACGCGGGCGACGGCCGCTTCACCGACGCCGCCACCTTCAACGCCGTCGGCCGGGGATCCTTCACGCCCCCGCCGTTCACGTCCACGACCGCGAACGGCGTCCTGACGATCCGCACCAGCGCGACGACCTTGACCTACAAGCTGGACTCCGGGCCGTTCGACTCCGGCAACCTCCAGATCCGCACCACGGCCGGCGCCGCGCCGGTGACGGCGGCGCCGTGGCGCCACCTGACCTGCGCGACCGGCGCGCTGTGCGAGGCCGAAGACCTGACCGCCGACGGGCTGGGCGTGGCGACCGACCACACCGGCTACACCGGGGAGGGCTTCCTCGCCGGGTTCGAGAGTGCCGGCAACTCGGCCACCGCCGACGTCGCCGCCGCCACGGCCGGGACCTACAACGTCACCGCCCGGTTCGCCAACGGCCAGGGCGGGGACGGCCAGCACGTCACGCGCACCCTGAGCGTGTCCGTGGACGGCGGTGCGCCGCAGAAGCTCACCCTGCCCGCGACGGCCGACTGGAACAGCTGGGCCACCGCGTCGGTGCCGGTCACCCTCACCGCCGGCCGCCACAACCTCCGCCTCGAGCGGACCGCGGCGGACTCCGGCAACGTCAACGTCGACGCCCTCGCGGTGCTGACGCCCGGCGCGTCCTTCCCGCCCGCGTCGGCCCGCGCGTTCACCGGCTGCGCCCTCGACGTCAGCTGCGAAGCCGAAGCCGGCCTGCGCACCGGCTCGGCCGTGGTCGCGGCCGACCACGCCGGGTACGCCGGACGCGGGTTCGTCGCCGAGCTCAACCGCGGCTCGTCGCTGACCCACCGCGTCGTGGCCGTCCCCGCCGCCGGCACGTACCAGCTGTCCGTCCGCTACACCAACGGAACCGGCGGTGACGGCCGGCACGAGACCCGGACCGCGACGGTCGCCGCGTCCGGCGTGACCCGGACGCTGTCGCTGCCGATCACCGAGAACTGGGACAGCTGGGGGACTGCGTCGGTCCCGGTCGACCTCAAGGCCGGCACGAACGACGTCGTCCTCGGCTGCCCGGACGACACGAGCTGCCACGTCAACATCGACACTGTCGCGGTCACCCGCACCGGCGCCGCGGCCCCGGCGCCGCACCTCACGCTGGGCGGTTACCGGCGCGGCCTCGACGGCGTCAACGGCGACAACGGCACGCCGTCGCTCACCGAGGGGCTCCTGCACCGGGACGGCTGGTACCTGCTCGACGACACACCCTCGGCCCTGTACGACACCGCCACCGAGAAGGTGACGCAGCGGCCGTCGCACGGCGGGAACCCCTACCAGGACGGCTACGTCTTCACCTTCGGCCACGACTACAAGGGCGGCCTGCGGGACCTGGCGACCCTGACCGGGCCGTCGGAGCTGCTGCCGCGCTGGGCCTACGGCGTCTGGTACTCGGAGTACATCGACCGCACCGCGGCCGACTACCGCGACACGATCCTGCCGAAGTTCCGCAGCGAGGGCGTGCCGCTGGACGTCCTGGTGACCGACACCGACTTCAAGGCGCCGGACACGTGGAACGGCTGGCAGGTCGACACGAACAAGTTCCCGGACCCGGCGGGGTTCTTCGCTTGGTCGGCGTCGCAGGGCCTGCACAACACCCTGAACATCCACCCGAGCATCATGGGTTCGGACCCGCAGTTCGCCCGCGCGCAGGCGACGGCGAAGGGCAAGCTGGCGAAGTCCGGGTGCGGGACGGACTGCTACGTCTTCGACTGGGGCGACCCCGACCAGCTCAAGGCGTACCTCGACCTGCACGGCGACATGATGAAGCAGGGCAACGACTTCTGGTGGCTCGACTGGTGCTGTGACTCCTCGAAGTCGAGCCTGCCGGGCGTCACGCCGGACTCGTGGATCAACCAGAAGTACGCCGACCTGGCCGCCCCGGCGGTCGAGCGCGGCTTCGTGACGTCGCGGGCGTACGGCTCGCTGCAGGCCGGCGGCTACGGCGGCCCGGTCGGGCTGCCGACCGGACCGTGGGCCGACAAGCGCAGCACCGTGCACTTCACCGGCGACACGTCGTCGACGTGGGGCACGCTGCGGATGGAGGTCGGGATCACCCCGGCGGAGTCGGCCGCGACCGGCCTGTCGCCGATCAGCCACGACATCGGCGGCCACAACGACACGACCGGCCTGCGCGGCAGCGAGACCTACACCTCGGGCGGGCAGCAGCACCAGACGTTCAAGCTGCCCGACGACCTGTACGCGCGCTGGGTCCAGCTCGGCACGTTCCAGCCGATCGACCGGCTGCACAGCAACCACAGCGACCGGCTGCCGTGGCAGTACACCGGCGCGGCGAAGGCGTCGGCGACGAAGTTCCTCAACCTGCGCGAGAACCTGGTGCCCTACACGTACACGCTGGCGCAGCAGGCGGCGGCGACGGGCGTGCCGGTGGTCCGGCCGACGTACGTGGAGTACCCGGAGGAGCCGGCGGCGTACACCGCGGCGCAGAGCGAGTACTTCTACGGGCCGGACATGCTGGTGGCGCCGGTGACGTCCCCCGGGACCTCGTCGACGACCTCGGTCTGGTTCCCGCCGGGGCAGTGGACGGACTACTTCACGGGCAAGCCGTACGCCGGCGGGACGACGCAGCAGGTGACGTCGGACCTCGGGACGATGCCGGTGTTCGTGCGAGCGGGCGGCATCACGGTGACACGGACGGCGGACGTCCCCAACGACGTCCAGAGCCCGCTGAACCGGGCGACGGTGACGGTGGCGCCGGGCGCGCCGGGGTCGTTCTCGCTGTACGAGGACAACGGCACGTCGTCGAAGAACAGCTCGACGACCCGGATCACGTACACCGAGCGGCGCGGAGCCCACACGGTGACGGTCGAACCGACTAGGGGCCGCTCCCAGGTCGCTTCCCGGGAGTGGACGGTCAAGTTCCTCGGCGTGCCGTCGGCGCCTTCCCGGGTGCGGGTGGGCGAGGGCTGGGCGCCGTCGCAGAGCTGGAAGTGGGACGCGGCAACGCAGACGCTGACGGTGACGGCCCACAGCGGGCGCGGGCCGGTGACCGTGACGTACTGAGACTGCCGGCGGGCGGAGCCGGTATGGCCGTCGAGGTCACCACGTGGGGTGGTGGCCTCGACGGCGCCCGGCTCGGCCACCGTTGTGGGGTCGGTGGCCTCCCACGGTCCGTTCCGGGGTCATGTCGACCTCAGTCCGGGCCGTAGCTTCTTTGCGGCAGAGCGGGCGTCGGCCTCGCCACAAAAGGCCACGTGCACCTCGCCCCGCGACGGCCGGCGCCCGGCTGACCATCGCGCGCTGCCGACCCGGCTCTGGCGCGAAGCCAGGTTCGCCCTGCGCACCTGGACCGAACGGCGAGCGCCCGGCTGGTCACCGCGCCACCGACCCGGGTTGGCCAGAGCCGCACCGCTATCGATGCGCGCAGCGAGCTTTCTCAGCGAGTCCGTGAATGGCTCATTGAGGGACTTCAAGTCCCTCAATGAGCCATTCACGGCTTCTGCCGATGTGGTGCCGGCACGGCTGCTGGTCGGTCGCTCAGGCCGCGTTCGCGAGCGCCTTCTCCTGCTGCGCCCCCTCCGCGCCGACCTCGCCGGCCAGCCGCTTCGTCTCCGCGTCCGCCCCCGAGGTCTGTTCCCCCTTCGCCAGCACCACCAGCTGCGCCGCATGCGCCCGCAGCAGCGCGACCAGCCGCCGGTCGAAGTCCGGACCGCTCCCGGTGCGCAACGCCACCAGGTCCGCCGCCGTGATCATCCCCGGCATCCGATGTCCACTGTGGACATCCGCCGCCGGCAACCCCGCCCGGTCGCGGGCCGCCTTCAACCGCGCCAGCAGCTTCTCCTCCGGTACCGCGACCGCTTCCGCGGCCGCGCGCACCGCCGGGCTCGCCGCACGCGAAGGAGCCAGCCGGGCCGCCGACAGCGCGTTCTCCGTCATCGGCACGACCAGCTGCAGCCACGCGACGTCCGTGGGGTTGAAGGGCGAGGCGGGGCCGGCGGTGGGGGCGGGGCCGGTGGTGGCGCACCCGCCCATGGTCAGCGCCACCACCGCCGCCCCCAGAACCAGCCGTCTCACGGACGGCCGGGCAGCCGGTAATTCGGCCCGAGCACCGTGCCGCGGTCCGGTTTGTACAGGTCGAACCCGCGCGGGTCGCACTGCAGCCCGCCGTTGATGCAGTGCGTCACCAGCGCGGCGAGGGTCGGCGGGTCCCACGCGTTGAAGAAGTCGTAGTGCCACGAGTACCCGCGCCCGCTGGCCAGGTGCACCCCCGACATGTCCCCGCTGACCGGGAACGCGATCTTGAACTCCAGCATCGGCACCGCCACCGGGTGGTCGGCCGGGCACGTCAGCGTCGCCCGGTCCGGGTACGCCATGTGGCTCTTGTGGTCGGCCGAATCCAGGTGGACGCCGTCCCAGCAGCTCGGCGCCTGGTAACGGATGTTGAGCTGGCTGCCGGGCACGCACTGCACCGGGATGTCCCAGTTGTGGAAGCTGTCCCCGCACTCCCAGCCCTCGACGGCGCCGGTCGCGTGCTGGAACTCGTCCTGGGTCGCCGTCACGGTCCCGGCGACGTAGCGCAGGCCGGGCGGGAACGGCACCACCTTCGTGTAGTCGAGGATGCCGGACTTGTAGTACACGACCTGCGCGAAGTTCGGCAGGATCACCTGGTTCCCGTTGTAGACGGTGGGGAACCAGTACGCGGACAGGTCGTCCGGCGCCAGGCACGTCGTGTTGCCGACGCCCGCGGCCTGCAGCGACTGCGTCGTGCTGGCCGCGTTGGTCGTCTTGTTGCCGATGAACGTGTGGTCGTGCGACGCGCCGGGCAGCCCGGGGAAGACGATCGGGTCGTCCGGCTGGTGGTGGCTGGGGGAGCAGTTGACCTGGAACTCGTGGTGGGTCACCAGGTCGTCGGCTCCGGCGGGCGACCAGGTGGCCGCGGTCAGGAAGGCGCCTGCCAGCACGGTGGCGGCGGTGCAGGCGAGGAGCGCGGCTTTCGTTGCCAAGGGTCCTCCACGGTGAGGTGCCAAGGATGGGAGAGCGCTCTCCAACAGCATGCGCATCCAGCCGCCGCCGTGTCAAGGAGTACCCGGACCGGCCACGAGACAGCGATTGTCCGATTCCTCGCCGAATCTTGACAATGCGGGGGCCGGTGCCGTTCCATCGGACGCGCCGGAGAGCGCTCTCCAATCTCCGTCCCCTGTCGTACGGGAGTCATCGTGGACCGACCGTCGCTCCTCCGTGCCGTCCCGGCACTGGTGGCCCTGCTGGTGCTGGGGCTGCTCGCCGGCCCGTCCCCGGCGCACGCCGCCACCTTGCTGTCCCAAGGCAGACCCGTGACGGCGTCGAGCAGCGAAGGCGCGGGAACCCCGGCGTCGGCGGCCGTCGACGGTGACGCCGGCACCCGCTGGGCGAGCGCCTGGAACGACCCGCAGTGGCTGCAGGTCGACCTCGGCGCGTCCGCGGACATCAGCCAGGTCACGCTGAACTGGGAAGCGGCCTACGCGACTGCCTACGAAATCCAGGTTTCGGACGACGCCAGTACATGGCGGACTGTGTACAGCACGACGACGGCGATAGGCGGCATACAGAATCTCGCCGTCACGGGCAAGGGCCGTTACGTGCGCTTCTACGGCACCCACCGCGTCGGCGGCTACGGCTACTCGCTGTGGGAATTCCAGGTCAGCGGCACTCCGGGGACGCCGACGCAGGACGGTCCCGGCGTCACGCGGGTGACCGGTACGCAGGGCAACTGGCAGCTGACAGTCGACGGGACACCGTGGACCGTGAAGGGGCTCACCTGGGGCCCGCCGGTCAGTGAAGCGGCCACGCGGATGCCGGAGCTGCACTCGATCGGCGTCAACACGGTCCGCACCTGGGGCACCGACGGCACCACCCAGCCCCTGCTCGACGCCGCCGCGGCCAACGGCATCAAGGCCATCAGCGGCTTCTGGCTGCAACCCGGCGGCGGCCCGGGCAGCGGCGGCTGCGTCGACTACACGACGGACACCGCATACAAGAACACGATGCTCGCCGAGATCCAAAAGTGGGTCACTGCCTACAAAGCACATCCCGGCGTACTGATGTGGAACGTCGGCAACGAGTCGATCCTCGGCATGCAGAACTGCTACTCCGGCACGCAGCTGGAACAGAACCGGATCGCCTACACCCGCTTCGTCGACCAAGCCGCGCAGGCGATCCACGCGATCGACGCCAACCACCCGGTCACGTCGACCGATGCCTGGACCGGCGCCTGGCCGTACTACAAGGCGTACGCGCCGAGTCTCGACCTTTACTCCGTCAACTCCTACGCCCAGGTCTGCCAGGTGAAGCAGGACTGGCTCGCGGGCGGCTACGCGAAGCCGTACATCATCACCGAGACCGGCCCGGCCGGTGAGTGGGAGGTGCCGGACGACGCGAACGGCGTGCCGGCCGAGCCGACCGACCAGCAGAAGCGCGACGGCTACGTCAACGCCTGGAACTGCGTGCTCGCGCATCCCGGTGTCGCGCTGGGTGCGACGCTCTTCCACTACGGCACCGAGGGCGACTTCGGCGGCGTCTGGTTCAACATCACCACGGGCAACGAGAAGCGGCTTTCCTGGTACGCCGTCCGGCGGATCTACAGTGGACAGACGGGTGGGAACACGCCGCCGGTGATCTCGTCGATGAACCTCAGCCGCAGCACCGACGTCCCGGCGGGCGGCACGTTCACCCTGACGGCCGGGGTGTCCGATCCGGACGGTGACCCGATCACCTACACCATGGGCTACAACAGCAAGTACATCAACGACGCGGCCGGGCTGATCCCGGCGCAGTTCACCGGGAACGGGACGTTCACCGTCACCGCGCCGCAGCAGCTGGGGGTGTGGAAGATCTACCTCTACGCCCGCGACGGACACGGCAACGTCGGCATCGAGACGCGTTCGCTGCGTGTGGTCGCCCCACCGGTGCCGGGCACGAACCTGGCCCGCGGCGCGGCGACCACGGCGTCGACCTACCAGGCCGACGGGCCCGGCGCGCCCTACCCTCCGCAGGCCGCGACGGACGGCAATACCGCGACGCGCTGGGCGAGCGCGTGGGCCGACCCGCAGTGGCTGCAGGTGGACCTGGGTAGCCGGCAGGCGTTCGACCACGTCCAGCTGGTCTGGGAGTCGGCCTTCGGGAAGGCCTACGAGATCCAGGTCAGCGACGACGCGGCGAACTGGCGATCGGTGTACGCGACGACCTCGGGCGACGGCGGCGCCGACGACCTGGCGATCTCGGCCACGGCTCGGTACGTGCGGATGTCCGCGACCCAGCGCGGCACCGGGTACGGCTACTCGCTGTACGAGTTCGGCGTCTACCGCCGGTAAGCCGGCCCGGGAGAGAGTTCGACCCACTCGGCGCCACCAGGCTGGAAGCACGGCTTGGTGGCGCCGGGCATGCTCGCCATCTCGCCAACCGTGATGCCCCTTCAGCCACGCGAGATGCGCGCCCGATCACGCGAGATGCGCGCCCGATCACGCGAGATGCGCGCTCAATCACGCGAGATGCGCGCTCAAGCACACGCGATGCCCGGCCAACCACGTGCGACATTCCTCGCCTGCGCAACAGCTCGCCCGCGTGAAGCTCAATCGGCTGAGGTCCGTGCCAGGACGGTACTTTTGCCGGACCACGCCCCGTCCCCGGCGCCCTACGCTCCCCATGATCGCGCTGAGGTGGGGCGGCGCGGCGGGAGCGCGGGCTGGGCGCGTGGCCACCCCCAGCGGCCACGTGACTTCGCCCCGCGGCCGCTGCGCCACCCCGGGGTCCGATGTCCTGTTTTCGAAACACCGAACGGGAGTATCGTAGTCTTTCCGGGACAGGCTGTGTCAAGTTTTCGGAACAGCTACGCTGATGGTTGTCACGTTTCCTGGCTGAAGGTGGTGTGTGGTGAGCGATGAGCGCAGTTTCGCCGAACGACTGGCGCACTTGATCGCGACCGTGCACCCGCCGGACCGCAAGCCGTACTCGTACCGGGAGATCGCGCACGGCGTCGCCGACCAGACCGGCGTGACGATGTCCGCGACCCACGTCCAGCAGCTCGCCGTCGGCGCGCGCAAGGACCCCAAGCGCTCGCACATCCAGGCCCTCGCCCAGTTCTTCGGCGTGCCGGTGACGTACTTCTTCGACGACGAGGTCGCCGGACAGGTCGATCGTCAGGTCGAGGACGTCGTCGCGTGGCGCGACACCGAGGCGCGGCACCTGGCGCAGCGGGCCATGCAACTCTCGCCACGCGATCGCGAGACCGTCACGGCGCTGCTCGATCAGCTGGCCGGCTACGACGAAACCCGGCGCCGCGACGGCCGGCGGCGGAAGCCGGAGTGACGGCGGGAATTCGGCTACGATGACCTCGTCCGTGATCGCGCCCCGGTGCACCCGGCTGGCGCCAGGTGACCGGGGAGGACCCATCGACGAGCGCGGCCTGACGGACCTCCGGGCCCGCGCCCGGCAGCGGGTGCGGACCGTGCTCGCCGCCGTCCCGGTGCCCCGGCCGTGGTCGATGAACGCCTGGGTCGACGGCCTCGAGGCCTGGCGCGGGCGTGAGATCGACCTCGTGCCGGTCGAGTACCGGCCCGGCCGGCCGTCGGGCGCGTGGCAGGCCCGGCCGGACTACGACCTGATCGCCTACGTCGAGCACACGTCGGCGCTGCACCAGGACCACATCATCGCCCACGAGCTCGCCCACATGCTGTGCGCGCACACCGGGACCTGCCAGATGTCGGAGTCCGAAGCCGCTCAGCTCGCGCCGGACCTGGCGCCGCAGGCGCTGTCGCACCTGCTGACCCGGGTGACTACCGGCACCGACGAGTACGAGGCCGAGCTGATCGCGGTGCTGCTGATGAGCGCGGCGACGAGCGAACCACCCGCCGTTCAGCCGGGCGCGTCCGGCCGGGCGGCGGATCAGGCTAGGCGGCTGGCCGCACTCCTGGGATAGTCGCGTCTCGTGATCGACATACTGTTCGTCGGGGTCGGGCTTTTCGCGTTGGCCATCGGAATCTGGCGGGCGGTCCGTGCCCGGCGCACCGGGGCGGGCACCGGCCTGGCCGTCTCGTTGATCGCGCTCGGCGCGGCGTTCTGTTTCCTCTCCAATCGCGCGCAGCAGTTCGAGAGCGAGCTCTACCCGAGCCTCGGCCGGCTGCTGTCGAACCTCGCGACGATGGTCGCCGCCTACGGGATCGGGCTGACGGTCGCGGAGATCAGCGGCACCCGCGACCGCGGCCGGCGCACGCGGCTGGTCGCGCTGGGCGTCGCGCTGGTGCTGCTGACCGTCATGTTCTTCAGCACGCAGGACCTGCCGCGCGGCGTCGGCGTGTTCGACGCGCTCTACGGCACGCACCCGACGCTGGTCGTCTACGTCTTCGTCTACACGGTCTACCTCGGGTTGGCGGTGCTCGACATCGGCGTGGTGGCGGCGGTGACGGTCCGCGCGAGCGGCGGCGCATTGCGCGCCGGTCTCGCTCTGTTGTTGCTGGCCTCGGCGTTCGCGATCGCCTACCTCGCGGGCAAGATCGTCTCGACGATCCGGGCGCTGCAGGACGACCACCCGGCGAAGGCGTTGTGCCGCGGACCGTTCTCGACGCTGCCGTGCACGCTCGACGTCGGGTTCCCGGCGGTGTCGGTGCTGCTCATCGTGGTGGGGCTGACGATCCCGTCGATCCCGGGTCTGGTGGCCGGCCGCCGCGACGCGAAGACGCTCCGCCTGCTGCGGCCCCTGCGTGCGCACCTGACCCGGCGGTTCCCGGAGATCGTCCGCATCGACCCGGGCGGCCCGTCCCGCCGCGAGCGGCTGCTGACGGCGATGAGCGAGACGAACGACGGTTTGATCCTGGCGGGGGTGACGCCGGAACTGGCGGCGCCGGCCGCGGCTCGGCTGGTGCGGGACCTGCCGGACGAGCCGGGGGAGGAGGAGCCGCCGCCGGTCGCCCAGGCGGAGCCGTTCGCCGCCGACGTCGCGCGGCTTCGCGCTATCGCGCTTGCGTACCGGAAATTGGACGGCGAGACAGCGGGCGAGGTCGCCGGCTCGGTGCGGTGACTTCGCGGCGCGCGGCTCACCCGGTGAAAGGCGCGTCCAGCCGCGGCTGCCAGCCGTGTTCGGTGAGCGCCACCAACTGCAGCGACGTCGCGTGAGCGGTCAGCGGCAACAGCGGCCGCACTTCGTCGCCCACCCGCGAAAGCGTCTCCTCGTCGCCACCCATGGCGACCGTCACGTGGGCTGGCGGACGAGGACCGAACCGTCCACCGTAGGGCGCGACCTCCGGCCACCGGTCGCACACCGCATCAGTGATCGGCTGGAGCGAAGGAGCCGGCAGCGCCACGAACCCCGGCGTGGTCAGCAACTCGGCGAGCCGGACAGAAGCGGGCGCCACAGCCGAAGCGAGCGACCGGACCGCGGCCAGCACCGTCGGAGTCACCGAGTCGTCCGGCAGGAAGGGGTACAGAGCCGTCACGTGGGCGGGCAACCCGGGACGGACCACAGCCGGATCGACCCGCCGGGCCGCGGCGAGCGCCGGTTCGGCGCCGGGTAGCAGGATCACCAGCGCGGTGGTTCCGGGTTCGGGCACTCCCGCATCATGGCAGTCAGGCGACCACAGCACTCAAGCGGCAGCCGTCTCCGGGAACCTTCCCGAGCGGGCCAGCGCGAGGCTGCGCCGGCACAACTCCACCAACTCCAGGTTCGCGCGGCTTCGCGGGCTGCGGCCGCACAACCCGCAGTGGATCGCCACCTCGCCGGTCAATTCGTCCACCGCGACCAGCGCCTGGTGGTCGCACCTGCGGCACCACCGGTACCCGATCGCCGGGTTCGTGTGCACCGGGGACGAGACGCAGTCGTGCAGCCAGCGGCGGTGCGTGCGGCACGTGACGCGGTCGGTCGCGTCCAGCCGGCCGTCGTCCTCGGCGTGGTCTTCGCCCGCCAGCGTCGAAGCCAGCAGTGGCTGCCGCGCCGCCGCCGGCTGGTCCTGCGGGTTCGGACTGGCCCACGCGTGGTGGTCGCCGCATCGGCACTTCTCGGACATGTCGCCCCCAGTGGTCGGGTCGTACGATCCGTCGAGTGTGACGGCGGCAACAGAGGGTGGACAACCGGGAAAACGCTCAGTTTCGACCAGCGGCAGGGGTTCCGCGGCGGACGGAGAAGCGGACATCGGCGCCCGCGTATGCGAACATATGTTCTATGACCGACGAGGGGCCCATCCTGCACGCCGACCTCGACTCGTTCTACGCGTCGGTGGAGCAGCGCGACGATCCGGCCCTGAAAGGGCGCCCCGTGATCGTCGGCGGTGGGGTGGTCCTGGCCGCGAGTTACGAGGCCAAGGCCTATGGCGTGCGCACCGCGATGGGCGGCGCGCAGGCCCGCCGGCTGTGCCCGCACGCCGTCGTCGTGCCGCCGCGGATGTCCGCGTATTCGGCCGCGAGCAAGGTCGTCTTCGAGGTCTTCCACGACACCACCCCGTGGGTGGAAGGCCTCTCGATCGACGAAGCCTTCCTCGACGTCGGGGGGTTGACGAGGATCGGCGGACGGCCCAGTCACATCGCCGAACGGCTGCGGGCCGACGTCGCCGAGCGCGCCGGGCTGCCGATCACGGTAGGGGTTGCGCGGACGAAGTTCCTCGCGAAGGTCGCCAGCCGCGTCGCGAAGCCGGACGGCCTGCTGGTCGTCCCGCACGACGCGGAGCTGGAATTCCTGCACCCGCTGCCGGTCGGCGCGCTCTGGGGCGTCGGCAAGGTCACCGCCGAGAAACTGCGCGCGCGGGGGATCACGACGGTCGGCCAGCTGGCGGAGTCCGAGCCGGTGGACCTCGTGAGCATGCTCGGCCGGGCGGCGGGCGGGCACCTGCACGCCTTGGCGCACAACCGCGACCCGCGCCGCATCGAAGTCGGGCGGCGCCGCCGGTCGATCGGCGCCCAGCGGGCGCTCGGCCGCGGCCGGCGGACCCCGGCCGAGCTCGACGTGGTGCTGGTCGCGCTGATCGACCGGATCGCCCGCCGGCTGCGCGCCGCCCGCCGCGTCTGCCGCACGGTGACGATCCGCCTGCGCTTCGCCGACTTCACCCGCGTCACGCGCTCCCGCACGCTGCACGATCCGACCGCGGGCACGGGCGTCCTGCTCGCTGCGGCGCGGGAGCTGCTCGTGGCCGCCCTCCCGCTGATCGCCGACCGCGGCATCACCCTGCTGGGCGCGGCGCTGTCCAACCTGGCCGACGAAGATCCGTTCCAGCCGGCGCTGCCGTTCGAGCGGCAACGGGCGACCCAGCTCGACACGGCGCTGGACGCGGTGCGGGACCGGTTCGGCAAGGCGGCGGTCACCCGGGCGGTCCTGCTCGGCCGCCCGGACGACCTCGAAGTGCCCCTGTTGCCGGATTGACGGCCGAACGGGCTCACGCTGTCCGCCGCGACGGGTGCGACGGCGCCGGCGTAACCGTTTCCGGCCCATTTCGGGTCTGAAACCGCCGGGATCCGTCAATGTGGTGAAAATCGCCTTCCGCGTCAGGTACCTGGTGACCCGGGCCGGCCGACGAACACGGGGTGAACGGGTCGAGTCCACTCTGGACGAGCCGTTCCGGACCGGGTCGGTTTCGGAGCCGACCGGGATGCGTCCCGATGAGCGAACGAATCGATCCCCGTGCCCAGAATCACATACTGGTCTATACCGGAATGGGGCGAAAGAAGTCGTCATTCGGTGAACAGGCCTGGTACGGGCGTCGGCCGAAGGCGCGGGGACACGATCGGCTCGGCATCGACGAGTAAATGTGCCGCTCGTGCGGCGGCCGTGGTGAACGCCGTGCGGGGAGCACTAGCGGAAAAGTCGACGGGATCGTGTCGAACAGGGTACCGATTCGATTTCGACTGTATCACGATACAAATATCCGCCGCGAGAACGCGCATTCCGGCTCCGGTGCGGTCACTCTGGACGGGGACGACGCGGTCGCCCGGCGGCCATTGTGGACGCTTGCCGGGTGTCGCGCGTGCCGGACGGGATTCGACAGGTTAGGGTCTGTCCGACCGTGTTCTGGAGAAGATGAGGAACGACGAACCATGGCGCAACGGGTGCACGTCGAGATGGTGGACGACCTCGACGGGAGCGAGGCTTCGCAGACCGTCCCCTTCAGCCTTGACGGGGTGACGTACGAGATCGACCTGTCCGAGGACAACGCCTCCGCGCTCCGGGACGAGCTCGCCCGCTTCGTCGCGGTCGCGCGGCGGACCGGTGGCCGCAAGGTGCGCCTCGCGACCGGCCAGTCGCTGTCGGGCTCCTCGAGCTCGGGCACCGACCGCGAGCGCAACCGGCAGATCCGCGAGTGGGCGCAGGCCCACGGCTACGAGGTCGCGGAGCGGGGCCGGCTGTCGAGCGAGATCATCGCGGGCTTCGAGGCGGACCAGGCCGCGGCCGCCGAGCCGGCCGAAGTCAAGCCGGCGCGCAAGCGGGCGTCGCGCAAGAAGGCCTGACGTCGGAACTGCTTGCCGGACAAGGAACTCCGCGCGATCGCATCGGGTGAGCGCGACCGCGGCGGAGTTCGGTGGCGGTGTTTCGCGCGCCTGGGATCGGGGAGATCCCGGCGCGCGAAAAGGCACGCCTGCGGGTGTGGTCCGCCGAATCGACGGGCCGGGCAGCCGGGCGCGGTACTCGTCCCGGCTCGCGTTTGTTTGTTTCCCACTGTGCCTTCTTCGCCCGGTGGATCGGGTTCGCCGGGACTGTCCTGATCGGCTCGTCGCGGGCCGGACGGTCGCTCTCCGTCGCGTGTGGATCTTCCGCCGGCGGCACGCGGACATTTCCCGGCCGGTAAAGCTTGTCGGAGGTGCCTCCGATGGCCAGACTGGCAGTGCTCCACGCGGCCGGTACCGCGCCGGAGCACGGCCCGGTGGCCGCCTCCTCCCTCGATGGCCGCCGGGCCGCCTTTCTCTCCCCTTCGAGAGCGCGCTGTGTGTCGAGTCGCAGCTGACGCCGCGAAGCGCTTCGTGAGGCCGATCGAGCACCCCTGTAGACAAGCGGCCGCGATAGGCGGACACTCAGACTACTTCATACTGCATACAATCTGCAGTCGAGGCGCTGAGGAGGCGGTCACGATGACCGAAGTCCGCGAGCTCCGGGACGTCTACGGACGCCGGTACCGCGTCGGGGAGTCCGACCGGGAGCTGCTCGGCCGGCCGCGGACGTGGATCACCTGGCTGGCCGCCGCGGCGATGCTCGCCGCCGGGGTGCAGCAGTACGGCTTCGGCGCGATCGTCCCCGAGCTGAGCCGGGCGCACGGCTGGACCTTCGGCGGCGTCGTCCTGTCGCTCGCGGTGTGGGCGATCTGCCAGGCCGGCACCGCGTTCCCGGCGGCGTGGCTGCGGGAACGCGGCTTGCTCCCCGCACCCGCGGCGATGGCGGCCGGTGCGGTGCTGTGCGCCGCCGGACTGGTGACGCTCGGGCACGCGACCAGCCTGCTCACCGTGTTCCTCGGCTACTCCGTGCTCGGCGGGCTCGGCACCGGCCTGGTCTACGCGACCTGCGTCGGCGCGGTGCTGGCCTGGTTCCCGGACCGGACCGCGCCCAGCGCGGGCATCGTGAGCGGCGCGTTCGCCTACGGCAGCGTGCCCTTCGTCGTGCTGGCCGCCGCTCTGCCGGCCGCGCGGCCGGCGCTCCTGGACGTCACCGCGGCCGTCGTGCTCGTCGTGATCGCCGGGTGCGGCGCCCTGCTGCGCTATCCGCCGCGACACTGGTGGCCCGCGACGCCCGAGCCCCGCGCCTGGGCCCTCGACCGGGCGCACAACCGGCGGCCGGCCGTCCGGCACTACCGGCCGGCGGAGCTGTTCCGGTGTGGCGCGACGCCGGCGCTCTACCTCGTCGTCGTGCTCGCGGCCGCCGTGCTGCTGTTCGATCTCGCTTACCTGGCAACCTTCGTCGCCGAGCGCAGCGGGCCCGGGCTCGCGGCTGCCGCGTTGGGGTTGCTCGCCGCGGCGACCGGCAGCGGGCGGGTGCTCATCGGCCGGCTCGCCGACCGGCTCGGCCGGCACCGGATCCTGCGGTTCGCGCTGCTCGCGGGCGGTCTCGCCCAGTTCGTCCTCTTCTACTCGGGCGAACACCGGCACGCCGTCGGGCTGTTGCTGGGCGTCGCGCTCGCCGGTCTCGGAAACGGCTGCTGCTACACGCTGCTGGTCGGCCTCGTGCGCGAATACTTCGGCGAGGAGTCGGCGGCGCAGAACTTCGGGATCCTGTATTCGGCCAAGGCCGTCGGCGCGGTCGTCGGGATCGGGCTCGCTGCGCTCGTCGTGACGTCGCACGGGTTCTTCGGCGCGTTCGCCGCGGCCGGGGTGCTGAGCCTGGCCGGTGCGGTGCTGTCCGGACGGCTGACCCAGCCGGGCCGGCCCAAGTCGCTGCTGCCGGCGGCCTGACGTGGGGCGGATGACCAGCCGGCGCCGGGTGCTGCGCGTGCGCGACGGCGTGCCGACCGCGCGCCCGGACACGCTGACCGTCGAGGAACCCCTCGAGATCCGGGTGGCCGGGAAAGCGCTGTCGATCACGATGCGGACCCCGGGCGACGATTTCGACCTCGCGGCCGGGTTCCTGGTCGGCGAGGGCGTGGTGCGGGCGGCCGCGGACCTTCATTCGATCCGCTACTGCGCCGGGGCCACGGCCGACGGCGGCAACACGTACAACGTGCTCGACGTCGTGCTCGCGCCGGGCGTCGCACCGCCGGACGCGTCGGTGGAACGGAACTTCTACACGACATCCTCGTGCGGGTTGTGCGGCAAGGCGAGCCTGGACGCCGTCCGGACGACGGTGACGTGGCCGATCGCGGACGACCTGTTCGGCACCGACCCGGCGTCGCTCGCCGGGCTCCCCGACGAACTCCGCGCGGCGCAACGGGTCTTCGACCGCACGGGCGGCCTGCACGCGGCGGGGCTCTTCGACGCCGAAGGGAAGCTGCTGTGCCTGCGCGAGGACGTCGGCCGGCACAACGCGGTGGACAAGGTCGTCGGCTGGGCGACCCGCGAAGGCCGGCTGCCCCTGTCCGGGACGGCGCTGATGGTGAGCGGGCGGGCGTCGTTCGAGCTGGTGCAGAAGGCGGCGATGGCCGGGATCCCGCTGCTGGCGGCGGTTTCCGCACCGTCGTCGCTGGCGGTGGACCTGGCCGCGGAGCTGGGGCTGACGCTGGTGGGGTTCCTGCGCGGCACGTCGATGAACGTCTACACGCGACCCGACCGGCTGGGATTTCAGCCGAGCTGAGCGAGCAGGGCGGCGACGGCGGCCGAGGGGTCACCCCGGTGCAGCGCGCCGAGCTGCCACGGCGGCGGCCGGTCGAACCGCCGGACGGTGAGGTCCGGGAACCGCGCGGCCGCCGACGCGGGCAGGACGCAGGCGGCCAGCCCGGCCCGCACGAGCCCGGCGGCGACGGCAGGATCATCCACCTCGAGCGAGCGCCGGCGGCAGGGAAACGCCTGGTCGACGGCTTCGCGAAGGGCCCACCCCGGCGGGAAGTCCACGAGGGACAGTTCGGAGAGATCGGCGGGTGCGGAAGGTGAGCCGCCGGGCGCGGTGGCGAGGACCAGTTCATCGCGCGGGAGCGGAGTGGTGACCAGGTCGTCGGGTGCCGGGCGCGGAAGAGAACCGGGGGCGAGGTCCTTCGTGGCTGACCCGGCCGCGAGGTCGGCACCGCCGTCTGCGGCGGCGTGACCGTTGAGACCCGCAGAATACTCAGCCGAAGCGCCGCAGCTCGCGACCACCGTCAGTACCACGTCCACAGTGGACTGCCGGAGAACCGTTCCCACCGCACCGGCCCGAACCTGCAGCACCTCCACCGCCAACGCCGGGTGGACGTGCCGCAGCGCCGCCAGCGCCCGGTGCCAGTCCGCCAGCAACCCCGGGCACACCCCGAGCCGGACCCGGCCGCCCACCGGCGAGACGGCGGCCCGGGCTCGGGCCGCCGCGTCCAGGGCCGCCCGCGCGGCGGGCATGAACGCCTCGCCGGCGGGCGTCAGGACCACCCGGTGCGTCGTGCGGTGGAACAACGGCGTCCCCAGGTCGCGCTCCAGCGCACGGACCACGGTGGACACCGTCGACTGGACCGTCCGCAGCCGCTGCGCGGCCGCCGTGAAGCCGCCTTCCTCGGCGACCGCCACCACCACCGCCAGCTGGCGCAGCTCCATCACGGCACCTCGTCGAGCGCGCCGGTCCGTTCGTCGAGGACGTAGCCGCGCACGGCGTCGGTGTGCCGCAGGAACGGGGACGCCCGCAGCCGGGCGATGCACTGGCGGATGTCCTGGACCGGGTCGGTGAACGTCTCCGCCGCCCAGCCCGGCCGGATCCCCGTCGTCGATTCCAGGCGCCGGGCGAAGTCCGTGTCCGTGAACTTCCGCATGCCGCAGTCCTGGTGGTGGATCAGCACGATCTCCCGCGTGCCCAGCAGGTGCTGGCTCACCGTCAGCGACCGGATCGCGTCGTCGGTGACCGCGCCGCCCGCGTTCCGGATCACGTGCGCGTCGCCGTCACCGAGACCGAGCAGCCGGTGGACGCTGAACCGCGCGTCCATGCACGCGAGCACCGCCAGCTTCAACCGGGGCTTCGCGAACATCAGCCCAGCACCTCGCGCACCAGCGCCGCCGTCTCGCTCGGCGTCCGCCCGACGCGGATTCCCGCCGCCTCCAGTGCTTCCTTCTTCGCCGACGCGGTGCCGGCCGAGCCGGAGACGATCGCGCCCGCGTGACCCATCGTCTTCCCCTCCGGCGCGGTGAACCCGGCGACGTAGCCGACGACCGGCTTCGAGACGTTCGCTCGCACGAAGTCCGCGGCGCGCTCTTCGGCGTCGCCACCGATCTCGCCGATCAGCACGATCAGGTCCGTCTCCGGGTCCTTTTCGAACGCCTCGACGGCGTCGATGTGCGTCGTCCCGATGATCGGGTCGCCGCCGATGCCGACGCAGGTCGAAAACCCGATGTCGCGCAGCTCGTGCATGAGCTGGTAGGTCAGCGTGCCGGACTTGGACACCAGCCCGATCCGCCCCGGGCCGGTGATGTCGGCGGGGATGATGCCCGCGTTCGACTTCCCGGGGGAGATGATGCCCGGGCAGTTCGGCCCGATGATCCGGGTCCGCCCACCCGCCGCGATGGCGTGCGCCCACAGCCGGGCGGTGTCGTGCACCGGAACGCCTTCGGTGATCACCACCGCGAGCCCGATCCCGGCGTCGACAGCTTCGATCACGGCGTCCTCGACGAACGGCGGCGGCACGAACAGCACGCAGACGTCGGCCCCGGCGGACGCGATCGACTCCGCGACACTGCCGAACACCGGCAGCGACCGACCGGAGATCTCCACGTTCTGCCCGGCTTTGCGCGGGTTGACGCCGCCGACGACGGTGGTCCCGGCCGCCAGCATCCGCCGGGTGTGCTTGGCGCCTTCGGAACCGGTGATGCCGGAGACGACGATCCGGCTGGTCTCGTCCAGGAAGATGGCCACGTCTCAGACCTCCGCGATCGCGAGCTTCGCCGCCTCGCGGGCGGCGTCGTCCATGGTGGCCACCACGGTGACCAGGGGGTGGGCGGCTTCGGCGAGGATCCGCCGGCCTTCGGTGACGTTGTTCCCGTCGAGGCGGACGACCAGGGGCTTGGTGGCGCGGGCACCCAGGATCTCCAGCGAGCGCACGATCCCGGTCGCGACGGCGTCGCACGCGGTGATCCCGCCGAAGACGTTGACGAACACGCTGCGCACCTGCGGGTCGCCGAGGATCACGGTCAGGCCGTTCACCATCACTTCGGCCGAGGCGCCGCCGCCGATGTCGAGGAAGTTCGCCGGTCCGCGCGCGCCGGCTTCCGCGGCGGCCGCGGCCACGACGTCCAGAGTGGACATGACGAGGCCGGCGCCGTTGCCGATCACGCCGATGTCGCCGTCGAGCTTGACGTAGTTGAGGCCCCGGGAACGCGCCTCCCGCTCCAGCGGGTCACCGTCGTGGGGGTCCTCGAAGGACGCGGAGCGCCGGAAGGAAGCGTTGTCGTCCAGGGTGATCTTGCCGTCGAGGGCGACGATCCCCGTCGACGTGCTGGCGAGGGGATTGACCTCGACGAGCGTGCAGTCCTCGGCGACGAACACGTCCCACAGCTTCTCGACGACGCCGGCGATCTCGCCGCGGACGTCGGCGGGGAACCCGGCGGCCACCGCGGCCGCGTCGACGCCGGCGAGCGCGTCGACCGGCACCCGCACCAGGGCGTCCGGCCGCGACGCCGCGACCTCCTCGATCTCCATCCCGCCTTCGGTCGACGCCATGGCGAGGAACGTCCGCCCGGCGCGGTCGAGCAGGAAGGAGACGTAGTACTCGTCGGCGATCTCGCTGGCTTCGGTCACCAGGACGCGGTGCACGGTGTGGCCCTTGATGTCCATGCCGAGGATGTCGTCGGCGGCCTGCTCGGCGTCATCGGCTGTATGCACTACGCGGACACCACCCGCCTTGCCGCGCCCGCCGGTCTTCACCTGGGCCTTCACCACGACCGGGCCGCCGAGTTCGGCGGCCGCGGACCGGGCCGCGGCGGGATCGGCGGCGACGCGGCCACGGGGGACGGGTACGCCGTACTTCTCGAAGAGGTCTCGGGCTTCGTGTTCGAAGAGGTCCATGCGGGGGCGTCCTTTCCGCGGCGGGGCTGGGCAAGGAGGTCCGCCGTGTCCGGGCACGGAGTGGCGGTCCGCGGGGCCGGGTCGAAGCGCCGGAAAAACCCTGCGGATGGCCCTGGACACGGGCTGCTTGAGGAGTGACTATATGCCTACCCCATACGGTATGCAATCTACAGTCTGCCGCGAAGAGGCCGCTGACCTCGACGGACAGGGGGCGGCGGCGAGCGGACCGGAGTACGGAGCGCCGGACAAGAGAGATCCGGCGGCGGACCAGAGGAGTTGAGCAATGGCGCTGACCACGACCGGCACCACCGCGGGGGAGAGTGCCCGAGCGACGAACGGCGCCGAGCCCGCGCCGACCGAGATATCCGGCGGCCACCTGGTGGCGAAAGCCCTCAAGGCCGAAGGCGTCGACACCATCTTCACCTTGTGCGGCGGCCACATCATCGACATCTACGACGGCTGCGTCGACGAAGGCATCCAGGTCATCGACGTCCGGCACGAGCAGGTCGCCGCCCACGCGGCCGACGGCTACGCGCGGATCACCGGCAAGCCCGGCTGCGCGGTGGTCACCGCCGGCCCCGGCACGACCGACGCTGTCACCGGGGTCGCGAACGCCCTGCGTGCGGAGAGCCCGATGCTGCTGATCGGCGGCCAAGGTGCCCTCACCCAGCACAAGATGGGGTCCCTGCAGGACCTTCCGCACGTGGACATGATGACGCCGATCACCAAGTTCGCCGCCACCGTGCCGCACACCGCGCGCGTCGCCGACCTGGTCTCGATGGCGTTCCGCGAGGCCTACGCCGGCGCACCCGGGCCGTCGTTCCTGGAGATCCCGCGCGACGTCCTCGACGCGCGCGTACCGCTGGAGCAGGCCCGCATCCCGGAAGCCGGCCGCTACCGCGCGTCGACGAAGAACGCCGGTGACCCCGCCGACATCGAGAAGCTCGCCGACCTGCTGGTGCACGCCAAGAAGCCGGCCATCCTGCTCGGCAGCCAGGTCTGGACCACACGGGCCACCGAGCCGGCCGTCGACCTGGTGCGCACGCTGAACATCCCGGCGTACATGAACGGTGCCGGCCGCGGCACGCTGCCGCCGGGCGACCCGCACCACTTCCAGCTCTCGCGCCGGTACGCCTTCGACAACGCCGACGTCATCGTCATCGTCGGCACCCCCTTCGACTTCCGGATGGGCTACGGCAAGCGGCTGTCGAAGGACGCCACCGTCGTCCAGATCGACCTCGACTACCGCACGGTCGGCAAGAACCGCGACATCGACCTCGGCATCGTCGGTGACGCCGGGCAGGTGCTGGCCGCCGTCGCGCAGGCCGCGTCCGGCCGCGGTGACAACGGCGCCGTCGCCCGCAAGGTCTGGCTGGAAGAACTGCAGGCCGTCGAGGAGAAGGCGAAGCAGAAGCGGCTGCCGCTGCAGCACTCCGACGCGAGCCCCATCCACCCGTACCGGCTGGTGCACGAGATCAACGAGTTCCTCACCGAGGACTCGATCTACATCGGCGACGGCGGCGACATCGTCACCTTCTCCGGCCAGGTCGTGCAGCCCAAGTCGCCCGGCCACTGGATGGACCCCGGCCCACTCGGGACGCTCGGCGTCGGCGTCCCGTTCGTGCTGGCCGCCAAGCACGCCCGGCCGGACAAGGAGGTCGTCGCGCTCTTCGGCGACGGCGCGTTCAGCCTCACCGGCTGGGACTTCGAGACGCTCGTGCGGTTCAACCTGCCGTTCGTCGGGATCGTCGGCAACAACTCGTCGATGAACCAGATCCGCTACGGCCAGGCCGCGAAGTACGGCCTGCCGCGCGAACGCGTCGGCAACACCCTCGGCGACGTCCGCTACGACGAGTTCGCCCGGATGCTCGGTGGCCACGGCGAAGAGGTCCGCGACCCGGCCGACATCGCGCCGGCGCTGCAGCGGGCCCGCGAGTCCGGCAAGCCGTCGCTGATCAACGTCTGGGTCGATCCCGACGTGTACGCCCCCGGAACCATGAACCAGACCATGTACAAGTGAGCGGAGGCCACATGGGTAAGGCACTGGAGGGCGTGCGCGTCCTCGACATGACGCACGTGCAGTCCGGACCGTCCTCGACGCAGCTGCTGGCCTGGCTCGGCGCGGACGTGATCAAGCTGGAGACCCCCGGCCGGGGCGACATCACGCGCGGCCAGCTGCGCGACCTGCCCGGCGTGGACAGCCTCTACTTCACGATGCTGAACGCCAACAAGCGCAGCATCACGCTCAACATGAAGTCCGACGAGGGCAAGGAGGTCTTCGAGAAGCTCGTGTCCGGAGTGGACGTCCTGGTCGAGAACTTCGGCCCGGGCGTCGTCGACCGGTTCGGCTACCCCTGGGACAAGCTCTCCGCCCTGAACCCGCGGCTGATCTACGCCTCCATCAAGGGGTTCGGGCCCGGCCGCTACGCCGACTTCAAGGCCTACGAGGTGATCGCGCAGGCCATGGGCGGCGCGATGAGCACCACCGGCTTCGAGGACGGCCCGCCGACCGCGACCGGCGCGCAGATCGGCGACTCCGGCACCGGCATCCACCTGGTGGCCGCGATCCTCGCCGCGCTGTTCCAGCGGACGTCCACCGGCCGCGGCCAGCGCGTCCAGGTCGCCATGCAGGACGCCGTGCTCAACCTCTGCCGAGTCAAGCTGCGCGACCAGCAGCGCCTGGCGCACGGGCCGCTCGGCGAGTACCCGAACGACCAGTTCGGCGACGAGGTCCCGCGCTCGGGCAACGCCTCCGGCGGCGGCCAGCCCGGCTGGGCGGTCAAGTGCGCGCCCGGCGGGCCGAACGACTACATCTACGTGATCGTCCAGCCACCCGGCTGGGCCCCGCTCGCCCGGCTGATCGGCAAGGACGAGCTGGCCGAGGACCCGGCGTGGGCGACGCCGGAGGTCCGCCTGTCCAAACTGGACAAGATGTTCGCCCTCGTGGAGGAGTGGACCGAAAAGCACTCCAAGTGGGAAGTGATGGAGAAGCTGAACGCGCACAACATCCCCTGCGGCCCGATCCTGTCCACGAAGGAACTGATCGAGGACGACACCCTGGCCGAGCTCGGCTCGGTCGTCGAGGTGTCCCACCCGGAGCGCGGCAGCTTCAAGACCGTCGGCTGCCCGCTCAAGCTGTCCGACTCGCCGGTCGAGATCGAGCGGTCGCCGCTGCTGGGCGAGCACAACGACGAGGTGCTGGCGGAACTCGGCTACGGCGAAGCCGAGCTCGAGAAGTTCCGCGCGGCGGGGGTGATCTGAGTGGTGGATCGAGCAGCGGTCGAGAAGATCCTCGACCGGGCAGCCGCCGACGGCCGGTCCTCGCTGACCGCGCCCGAGGGGCGTGCGGTCTGCGAGGCCTACGGCATCCCGACCCCGGCCGAGCGGCTGGCGACCACGGCGCACGAAGCCGTGGCCCACGCCGAAGAGATCGGCCTGCCGGTCGTGCTCAAGATCGTCTCGCCGGACATCCTGCACAAGACCGAGGCCGGCGGCGTGCTCGTCGGCCTGAAGGACGCCGAATCCGTGAAGGCGGGCTTCACGAAGATCGTCGACAACGCCAAGGCGTACGACGCCGGCGCGCGGATCCTCGGTGTGCAGGTGCAGCAGATGCTCGCCGAAGGCCAGGAGGTGATCATCGGCTCCGTCACCGACCGGACCTTCGGGAAGATCGTCGCGTTCGGTCTCGGCGGAGTGCTGGTCGAGGTGCTCAAGGACGTCACCTTCCGGCTGGCGCCGACCAGCACCGAGGAAGCGCTTTC
The DNA here is from genome assembly GCF_040682775.1 of Amycolatopsis sp. NPDC051106. Classification (NCBI taxonomy): domain Bacteria; kingdom Bacillati; phylum Actinomycetota; class Actinomycetes; order Pseudonocardiales; family Pseudonocardiaceae; genus Amycolatopsis; species Amycolatopsis sp. NPDC051106. The sequence continues at coordinate 51,330 of NZ_JBFBBQ010000060.1, forward strand.
GATGCTCGACGGCATCCAGGCCGCGGAGATCCTCCGCGGGGTCCGCGGTGCCGAGCCGGTCGACCGCGACGCTCTCGCCGCGGTCATCACCGGGCTCGGGCAGCTGGTCGCGGACTTCCCGCAGCTGTCCGAAGTGGACCTCAACCCGGTGCTCGCGACGCCGTCCGGCGCCACCGCGGTCGACGTCCGGATCCTGGTCGACCCGGACGCGGCGAAGGAACCCTTCCGGTTCACCCAGGAAGAGATCCTCGCCTCGATGAACCGGATCATGAAACCGGCGTCGATCGCGGTGATCGGCGCGTCGGCCGAGGCCGGCAAGATCGGCAACTCGGTGATGAAGAACCTGGTCAACGGCGGCTACGCGGGGGAGATCCACCCGATCAACCCCAAGGCTGCCGAGATCCTCGACCGCAAGGCCTACGCCAGCATCACCGACGTGCCCGGAGACGTCGACGTCGCGGTGTTCGCCATCCCGGCGAAGTTCGTTCCGGCGGCGCTGGAAGAGGTCGGCAAGAAGGGCGCGGCCGGCGCGATCCTCATTCCCTCCGGCTTCGGCGAGACCGGCAACATCGAGCTGCAGGACGAGGTCGTCGCGATCGCGCGCAAGCACGGCGTGCGCATCCTCGGGCCGAACATCTACGGCTACTACTACACGCCGGAGAACCTGTCGGCGACATTCTGCACGCCGTACGACGTCAAGGGCGGCGTGGCCCTGTCGTCGCAGAGCGGCGGCATCGGGATGGCGATCCTCGGGTTCAGCCGCTCGGCGAAGATGGGCGTGTCCTCGATCGTCGGCGTGGGGAACAAGGCCGACATCGACGAGGACGACCTGCTCACCTTCTTCGAGCAGGACGAGAACACCGAGCTCATCGCCATGCACCTCGAAGACCTCAAGGACGGCCGGTCGTTCGCCGAGACGGCGAAACGGGTGTCACGGCGCAAGCCGGTCGTCGTGCTCAAGGCCGGGCGGACGTCGCAGGGCGCCAAGGCGGCCAGCTCGCACACCGGCGCCCTGGCCGGCGACGACAAGGTCTACGACGACATCCTCCGCCAGAGCGGCGTGATCCGGGCCCCCGGGCTGAACGACATGCTCGAGTACGCCCGCGGCATCCCGCTGCTGCCGACGCCGAAGGGCGAGAACGTCGTCATCATCACCGGCGCCGGCGGCTCGGGCGTGCTGCTCTCGGACGCCTGCGTCGACAACGGGCTCGACCTGATGGAGATCCCGCCGGACCTCGACACGGCGTTCCGGAAGTTCATCCCGCCGTTCGGCGCGGCCGGCAACCCCGTCGACATCACCGGCGGCGAGCCGCCCTCGACCTACCGCAACACGATCGCGCTGGGCCTCGAGGACGACCGCATCCACGCCCTGATCCTGGGCTATTGGCACACCATCGTCACCCCGCCGATGGTGTTCGCGGAACTCGTCTCCGAAGTCGTCGAGGAATACCGCGCGAAGGGCATCCACAAGCCCGTCGTCGCGTCGCTCTCCGGTGACGTCGAAGTCGAGGAGGCGAGCACCTACCTCTACGCCCACGGGATCGTCGCCTACCCGTACACGACCGAAAAGCCCGTGGCCGTGCTCGGCGCGAAGTACCGCTGGGCCCGGGCCGCGGGCCTGCTCTGAACGTCTTCCACAGGGGCTGGCCCGACCACACGGAAAGGACGATGATCCACCCGCACGACGGCAGCAGAGGGATTCGAGTCAATGGTGACGAAAGAGAACTCTTATGACCGCAGCTACGTACCAGGAGATCACTGACCCGAACGGGCGGGTCTACCGGGTCGGCGAATCCGACCGGGACATCATGGGCAGACCCCGGTGGACGATGGTCGTCCTGCCCTGGGTGGCCATGATGGCCATCAGCTCTTCGGAATACGCGTTCACTTCGGCCGAGGACACGCTGTCCGCGGCGCACGGCTGGCACGGCGCACACATCTTCTGGCTGCTGGCCGTCTGGGTGTTCTTCCAGGCGGCGGTCGCCTTCCCGGCGGGCAAGATGCGGGAGAGCGGCCGGTTGTCCGCCCGGTCCGCGATGCTGCTCGGCGCGGTCGGCACCGTGCTCGGCTACGTGGCATTGGCCTACTCGCCGAGCGTGTTCTGGGCGTACCTCGGGTTCGGCCTGTTCGGTGGCGGTGGCGCCGGGTTCGTCTACGCGACCTGCATCAACATGGTCGGCAAGTGGTACCCGGAGCGCAAGGGCGGGAAGACCGGCTTCGTCAACGGCGGGTTCGCCTACGGGTCCGTGCCGTTCATCTTCATCTTCACGAACTACCTCGACCTGGGCAACTACGGCGCCATCCTGCCCGCGGTCGGGCTGTTCCTGGCCGCCGCCGTCGCGGTGAGCGGGCTCTTCTTCCGCGACCCGCCGAAGAACTGGTGGCCGGCGCACGTCGACCCGCTGAAGGTGCCGGACGACCCGCGGGTGCGCCGGGCGCTGGCGAAGAACCCGCCCGCCGTCAAGCAGTTCACCCCGCGGGAGGCGGTCCGGACCGGGATGCTGCCGCTGATGTGGATCTGCCTGCTGTGCACGGCGGGGGTGAACATCTTCGGCATTTCCGCGCAGGTCCCGTTCGGCAAGGAAATGGGCTTCGCCGGCGGCATCGTCGCGCTGGCGATGAGCCTGAAGGCGGTCATCAACGGCGCCGGGCGCGGCGTGATCGGCTGGATCTCCGACCGGTACGGGCGGCGGCAGACGCTGCTGCTGGTCTGCGTGGTCCTCGGGCTGGCCCAGGTCGCGGTGTTCCTGTCCGGGTCGATCGGCAGCATGCCGCTGTTCCTGCTGGCGTCGATGGTCTCCGGGTTCGGCGGCGGGGCGATCTTCCCGTTGTTCGCCGCGCTGACCGCCGACTACTTCGGCGAGAACAACAACGCCAGCAACTACGGCCTCGTCTACAGCTCGAAGCTCGTCTCCGGGATCGTCGGGGCGGGCCTCGGCAAGCTGGTCATCGACAGCTGGGGCTACGGCGCGGCCTTCTACCTGGCGGCCGGGACGAGCCTGCTGGCCGCGGGACTGGCGCTGTTCCTCCGCCAGCCGGGCCGCAAGCCCGGCGGGAAGCGCACCCTGCTCGCCGAAACCGAGCTGGTGGCGCGACCGGCGGCTGCCGGCTGACCCGGGTCGCCGCGCACAGAGGGAGACAAGTCAACGGTGACGAAAGAGAACTCTCATGACCGCAGCTAGGTACCAGGAGATAGTCGACGACAACGGACGCGTGTACCGGATCGGCGAGACCCCGCACGACATCATGGGGCGCTCGCGCAGCTGGATGGTCTGGCTGCCGTGGATCGCCATGATGGCGGTCAGCGTGTTCGAATACGGCTGGGGCGCCGTCGAGGGCACCCTCGAGGAGAAATACGGCTGGACGCTGTCGGACGCGTTCTGGCTGGCCAGCATCTGGGCCGTGTTCCAGGCCGCGGTCGCCTTCCCCGCCGGGCGGTTGCGGGAGAAGAACATCGTGTCGGCGAGGACGGCGATGCTCGCCGGCGCGGTGTGCAGCGCGATCGGCTACTTCACCATTTCCCACAGCGGCAACCTCGTGCTGGCGTTCGCCGGCTATTCCGTGCTCGGCGGCATCGGCGCCGGGCTGGTGTACGCGACCTGTATCAACATGGTCGGCAAGTGGTACCCCGAGAAGCGGGGTGCGCGGACCGGCTTCGTCAACGGCGGGTTCGCCTACGGCGCGGTCCCGTTCATCTACGTGTTCGCCGCCTTCCTCACCCCGGCCAACTACTCGGTGATCCTCGACGTCATGGGCGTCTACATGCTCATCGCCGTCGGGATCTGCGGGTTCCTGTTCAAGGACCCGCCGAAGAGCTGGTGGCCGCACGACGTCGACCCGCTCGGCTGGGTCCGCGACCACCGGTCCAAGAGCGGGGGACTGGCGAAGAACCCGCCCGCGGTGAAGCAGTTCTCGCCGGTGGAGGCGGTCCGGACCGGGATGCTGCCGCTGATGTGGGTGTGCCTGGTGATCATCGGCGGGGTTTCGCTGTTCGGCATCAACTTCCAGGTGCCGTTCGCGAAGGTGAGCCACTTCGGCGCGTTCGTCGCGGCTTCTTCGGCCGGGGTCCTGGCGATCGTGAACGGCACCGGCCGCGCGGTCGTCGGCTGGGCGTCGGACAAGCTCGGGCGGCGGCAGACGCTCACGCTCGTGCTGGTGATCGCGGCCGGCGCGCAGTTCGGGGTGCTGTACGCCGGGAACACCCACAACCTGGTGCTGTTCATGGTGTTCGCGTTCCTGACCGGCTTCGGCAGCGGCGCGTTCTACCCGTTGTTCGCGGCACTGGTGCCGGACTACTTCGGGGAGAACAACAACGCCTCGAACTACGGCCTGGTCTACAGCGCGAAACTGGTCGGTGGCGTCGGCGGCGGCGGGCTCGCCGCGGGGGTCATCAGCGTGTGGGGCTACACCGGCGCGTACGTCCTCGCCGGGTGCATCGCGCTCCTGTCGGCGGTGCTGACGCTGTTCCTGCGCCAGCCCGGCCGGAAGCGGGGCCCGCCACCCCCAACCACACAGGGGGGGCGACCCTGGGGGGGCGCCGCGCGGGGGCCCCACGA